>CABUWR010000020.1 GCA_902495265.1 uncultured Collinsella sp.
GGGCGGGCAGCGCCGTCGCGTCGAGATTGCCCGAGCCCTGCTGTGTCCGGGCGGCGCAGTGATTCTGGACGAGCCCTTTACCGGTCTAGATACCGCTGCGCGCGACGCATGCGCCGAGGCCGTGCTCGACTTGCTCGACGGCCGTATGCTGTTGCTTGCCACGCACGATTCCGCTGACGCTCGGGCCCTCAATATCTCGGACATCATTACGCTCTAAATACTTACTCAGCAACAAAATGATCCGTTTTTCTCCGTTCCCATGGGGTCTGGTATGGTATTCTATCTGCTGGGTAATACTTAGGAATACCAAGTAATACCAACGCCGTAGAAACAAACTCCAGATGCGGGCCAATCGGGTTGCCTTCACAGCCCGTCGCCCAGCCGCGTGGCCCGCATCTATCCGCACCACCGTCGTTTCAAAAAGGAAGCGCCATGGCAGAACACATGACCCCGGTTGTCGCGAAGGTCTTGCCCGAGGAAAAGGCGGCCTTCGCGGCGGCAACCCAGCTCGTAGGCACCACGCCGTCCAACGCCATCCGCATGTTCATCGCCGCGTTCAATCGCTGCGGCACCTTTCCGTTCGACATTTCGCCCAGCGGGGCCTTTGGCGCTGCGCCCGATTCTCATCAACAATGACTGTCCCAAACTGCCGGCACTTAGGGACGTTCCTTTTCTGCCGGCAGTTAAGGAACGTCCCTAAGTGCCGGGTTTTGAGGAGGTTGGTATGCTCAATGCGATGATTTGGGCGCTTGCCTGTTTTGGTGTTGTTGCTGCCGATATTGCCCTGAGCATGGTTCTGTTTTCAGTTCTCGATGCCGTGTCGGTGCTGACGGGCTATCCGATCGACAATCTCGATATCCAATGGTTCCAGGCTGCCGCTCAGACGGCGTCATTTTTGATGGCGCTGCTGTGGTGGCGTTATCTGTGGCCCCGCTCCTTCATGGCGCGCCGGCAAGGCGAACGCCCACTCGGCGGGGGAGCAGGCGCGGCATGGAAGCGCATTGTCTGCATTGTTGTGATCGGCCTATCCATGCAGGTGGTCATTAGCTACCTATGCGACGGCGTACTGTCGCTGCTGCCCGAGGTCACGGCAGACTATAGCGAGCTCGTCGAGGAGACGGGCATGGGCGATACCAGACTTCTTGCGGTCTTGACCACAGTGCTCGGCGCTCCGTTTTGCGAAGAGCTCTTGGTGCGCGGCATCATCTTTGAGTTCTCGCTGCGTGCGTTTAATCCACAGTGCCGTTCGCTCTGGAAGCGCCGGCGCCGCGCGAACGCGCAGGACGGCGCCATAGTGCCCTGGGCGGCCCCGAGTACCTGGGGCGTCGCCGCGGCAATCGTGCTGCAGGCGGCGGTCTTCGGCTTTATGCACATGAACTGGGTGCAGGGCTGCTACGCGGGCGCTGCCGGCCTCATTTTTGGTTGGGTACTCGTGACCACCGGAAAGCTTCGCTACACGATTCTGCTGCACTTTGCGTTTAATGCCGGGTCGTATCTCATGGGGCTGCTGTGGTTTGTGAGCACACCGCTCGACGTTGTGGTCACGGTTGGCATCGCCGGCTTTGTGCTGGTAGAGGCGATGCGCTCGCTGCTTCGATTGCGCATTCCCGTGTCGCGCGAAGCTGATCGGTCTGAGTAATAACGCCTTAATTTTACCGATGCGTCCTGAACGCACCTGGCGTTTCGCCGAATGCTTCTTTAAATTTTGAGTAAAAGAATGACATGTTGGAGATGCCGACTTTTCGGGCTACATACTGCACGCTGCGCTCGGTGTTATTGAGAAGATATGCCGCCTCTGTGAGCTGCTGGTTGAGCTTGATTTGCGAAAACGTTTTGCCGGTTTTTTGCTTGATCAAGCTGCTGAGATAGCTGGTGCTATAACCCGTATCGCTCGCAATGCTTTCGAGTGTGCAGTCGCCGTAGCTTCGCTCAATATGATTCAGAATCGACACGATGCGTTCGTCCGACATGATCGCCTGGTTATCAGTTGCGGAGCGTCGGTACAGTCCTCGAATGAGAACAAGGAATAGGCTGACGGCGAGGTGCCTCATGAGTTCATTGGAATAGGCATCTTTAAAGTGATATTCGATAAAGAGCATCTCGATGAGGCGTTGCGCATGTCGGGCGTATTCCTCTGGAAGAATGAGATATTTTCGGGCCTCGCGGTTTTTGGACACAAAATCAAATAGAAGATTCGTTAATGGTGACGCGCCGGGTAGCTGGCTCAGGAACAACGAATCGAACATTTCTTTTTTGAAGACGATCGAAATGACGATATCATGCTCGCCCTTAACGTATGGAACGCTTCTGACTACGCCGGTGTTGCAAATGAGCACGTCGCCCTTTTTAAGGAGTAGTCGCCGTCCGTTGACGATAAACGTGCAGACGCCGTCGTACACGTAGTTAAGCTCCATATCCCGATTGATATGAGGAGGAATATCGGTAAAGCGCGACTCCTTGATAAGGCCCACGGGGTTTTCGTCGAGAGTTTCTTTCCAATCAAACAGATAGACCTCTTCGCCGTTAATGGTTGTGGTTTCCACCCTGTTATATCGCGGGCTGAGCTCTCCCGGATGTGTGCGATGCCACTCTTCGGTCTCGGTATGCGTATAGAGCAGCTGTTTGAGATTCGAATCCATGGGGTGCTCCAGGGGTGAACGGTAGAATCGATGCCTTAAACGGTATTATATCTAAAAAAATGTTATAAACCAACGCTTTCTATGCGATATCTTATGCATCTTGTTCTTCCTAGTATTGGGTTATCCGCTGGAGCATCCGATCAAGGAGGGCAAATGAGTAAGTTAAAACATGGGTTTGACTCCGACTTTTTATGGGGCGGAGCCATATCGTGCTCGCAGGCCGATGGCGCCTGGAATGAGGGCGGAAAGGGAAAGTCGACGCAGGATTGTCGATGGCTGGATGGTACCTGGACTCATGACCAGATTGAGGACAAGCATCAAAACAACCCCTTCTGCCATGACGAACTAATGAACGCTCTCGCAGATGATGGTGTTGAGTTCTACCCGTTTAGGCGTGGTAACGACTTCTATCATCACTACCGTGAGGACATCGCGCTTTTTGCGGAGATGGGCCTCAAGCTGTTCCGCACTTCTATTTGCTGGAGCCGAATCTATCCTAACGGAGATGATCTTGAACCTAACCGCGAAGGCATCGAGTGGTATCGAAGCATGCTGGGTGAGTGCAAAAAGCACGGCATTAAAACCTTCGTCACCATGCTCCACTATGACATCCCGGTAAATCTTGTCACCACATATGGGGGATGGAAGAATCGCAAGACGATTGATTTCTTTGCCCGCTATGTCGAGACAATCGTTACGGAATTGGGCGATCTGGTCGATTTCTGGCTGCCTTTTAACGAGTTCAATGCAGCGCGTTTTTCGCCTTGGGACGGGGTCTGTCTGGTCAAAGACGAAGAGGGGGAGAACTTCGATCGAGCCATCTTCCAGTGCCTGCACCACGAGTTCGTTGCCAATGCGCGTGCCGTCGAGATTGTCCATCGTCTTTCGCCCGATACTCCCGTTGGCGGCATGATCGCTCGATTCTGTACGTATCCCGCCACCTGCCGTCCCGAAGATAACATGCAGGCTATTCACGACGACCAGTATTCCAACTGGTTCTATACGGACGTGATGGCTCGTGGAAAATACCCCGCTTATATGAATCGCTATTTCGATGCGTGCGATATCGAGATTCAAATGGAACCGGGCGATGAAGAGCTCATCGCTCGCAACACGGTCGACTTCCTGGCCTTCTCGTACTACTTTTCCCAGGTATCCACCTGCGATCAGGGATGGGAGAAGACTGCGGGAAATCTGGTCATGGCAAACAAGAACCCTTATCTCGAGACGAGTGAGTGGGGCTGGCAGCTCGATCCCATTGGCCTGAGGGTTACCCTTAACCAGATGTATGACCGCTATGGGCTGCCCCTGTATATCGCCGAGAACGGCCTCGGTACATCTGATGTAGTCGAGGAGGATGGCAGCATCCACGACGAGTATCGAATCGATTATTTGCGCCAGCACATAAAGTGCCTTAAGGAAGCGGTGATCGATGGCGTTGACGTGCGCGGATACATGATCTGGGGATTCATTGACCTTGTTGCCTGCGGTCCTCTTACGATGGACAAGCGCTACGGGCTTATCTATGTCGATCTGGATAATTGCGGCAACGGCACTGCGGAGCGCTCGCGTAAAGACTCTTTCTATTGGTATCAGAAATGTATCGCCACTAATGGCGAGGATCTTGGGTAGGAGTGATTGTTGTGGCAGACAAGAAGGAACTGGCCGCTCGTGTCCTCGAGCTCGTGGGCGGCGCCGATAACGTTGTTATGGCAACGCACTGCATTACAAGGCTCAGATTCAACCTGAAGGACGATAGCAAGGCAGATCTGGAGGCCCTTAAGACGCTTGACGGCGCCTTGGGCGCGCAGGTTAAAGACGGGCAGTGGCAGGTTATCATCGGCGCCAGCGTGGGGTCGGTATATGACGAATTGGAGCCCATGCTAGGTGACAGGATGGGTGGCGAGGTCTCCGCCGACGCCGAGCAGCCTGAGCTCCAAAAAGGTTCGGCTCGCGTATTCGATATCATCACCGGCATCTTCTCCGCTATCATTCCCGCACTGGTGGCGGGAGGCATCGTAAAGGGCATCCTGGCTGCTATCGCGGCTTTTGGAATCGACACGGGTGCCGGCGACTTTGCGATATTCAATATGATTTCGGATATCCCGTTCTACTTCTTGCCGTTTTTGCTGGCAATGTCTACAGCTGATAAGTTCCGAGTCAACCGTTCGCTTGCGCTTTGTGTTGCCGGATCGCTGATGTACCCGACCATTGTCAACGCTGTCGGTACGGGCGAGACGCCTCTTGCGCTGTTCGGTTTTGCGGTGCCGATTTTTAGCTACGCCGATTCCGTGTTCCCGGTTATCTTTGGCGTCATTGGCTTGTCTTTTGTATATCGCGCAATCGACAAAGTCGTGCCGGATCTTTTTAAGCTCGTTGTCGTTCCGGCGCTCTCCCTTGCTATCGTGATTCCCGTCAACCTGTTTGTGCTCGCTCCGATTGGTGCCTGGTGCGGTCTTGGTCTTGCCAACGGTATCGTTTGGCTATTCTCGACGTTAGGCCCCGTTGCCGGTTTTCTGCTGGGCTTCTTTATGCCGCTTATCGTGCTCTTCGGCATGCATCAGTCAACGAGCCCTATCCAGATTTCCAATATCGCAACGCTTGGGTATGACTATCTGCTCCCGATCTCTTTCTGCCATAACCTCGCCGAAAGCGGTGCGTCTTTTGGTGCAGCCCTGCGCATGACCGACGAAAAGCTCAAGTCCGCTGCAATGACGTGCGCCTTCTCAGCATTTATGGGAATTTCCGAGCCCGCCTTGTTTACCGTTCAGGTTCCTAACAGGACTCCGCTTATCGCTGCGATGATCGCGGATGGCATTGGCGGTGCGCTTACCGTTGTTCTCGGCGCAAAGTGCTTCGGCTTTGTTATGCCCGGCATTACCTCGTTGCCCGTTTATGCCGATCCAAGCGGCAATCCCATGAACCTGATCATGATTGTCGTCTGCATCGCTTTGACTTGGGTTATCTCTGCGGCGCTCTCGTTTGCGCTCTATGGTCGTTTCGACAAAAAGTAACGACGTTTTGAGATAGACAATATTAATCGGCCGCTCGCCGGGGAATCGTTCTGCGACGCCCCGGCGAGCGGCATTTTATTGGTGGGGCGTGTCGTGTCGCCAACGGCGGCATGCCGCCTCGCCGCGCTAGTTGCGACGCCCGCCTCCGTTGGCGCCCTGCCGTCCCTGGGCCGCGCGATTGCGACCGGCGGTGTTCTGCGCACGCGACATGCCGCCGTGGCCCTTGCTGCCCTTGGGCCCCTTGCCGGCGGCGCCACCGTGGGTCTTGCCGCCCTTCTTGCCAGCGCCGTGTCCGCCGCCAGCAGACGTCTCGCCCGGGCGCGGGGGCACGGGACGAATCAGGCAATGCTTGGTGTAGCCGATCAGATCGCGGCGGCCGGCCTTTTCCAGCGCCTCGCGCACCAGCTTGTAGTTCTCGGGCTTGCGATACTGGATGAGCGCGCGTTGCATGGCCTTCTCGTGCGGGTCACGCGCTACGTAGATCGGCTGCATGGTGCGCGGATCCACGCCTGTGTAGTACATGCACGTTGACATGGTGGACGGGGTGGGGTAGAAGTCCTGCACCTGCTCGGGCATGTAGCCCATGTCGCGCACGGCCTCGGCAAGGTCCACAGCTTCCTTCATCGTTGAACCGGGGTGGCTCGAGATCAGGTATGGCACCACATACTGCTTGAGTCCGTATTCGCGGTTCAGGCGTTCAAATTTACGGCAGAACGCGTCGTAGACGGCGCGGCTTGGCTTGCCCATCACGGACAACACCGCGTCGCTCACGTGCTCGGGCGCTACGCGCAGCTGGCCCGAGACATGGTGCTCCAGCAGCTCGCGCAAAAATTCGTCCGAGGCGTCGGCCATGGTGTAGTCAAAACGGATGCCGCTGCGCACGAAGACCTTCTTGACGCCCGGCAGCTGGCGCAGGTCGCGCAACAGCTGTGTATAGCCGCTCTCGTCGACCACCATGTTCTTGCACACACTCGGCCACAGGCAGCGCTTGTTTTTGCACACGCCGTGCTTGAGCTGCTTGTCGCAGGCAGGACGGCTAAAGTTGGCCGTCGGCCCTCCCACGTCGTTGATGTAGCCCTTAAACTCGGGATCGCGCGTGAGCAGCTCGGCCTCGCGCATGATCGAGTCGTGGCTGCGCATCTGTAGCACGCGACCCTGGTGGAAGGTGAGGGCGCAAAACGAGCACTCGCCAAAACAACCGCGGTTGGAGCTAATGGAAAACTTGATCTCGGCAAAGGCCGGTACGCCGCCCGCCGCGTCGTAATCGGGATGCCAGTCGCGTGCGTAGGGGAGTTCGGCCACCTCGTCCATCTCATCGGTAGTGAGCGTCGCCGACGGCGGGTTTTGCACCACATAGACGCTGTTGGGGTAGGGCTCTACCAGGCGATGCCCGGTGATGGGGTCCATGTTTTGCTGCTGCACGTTAAAGCTGCGCGCGTAGTTGAGCTTGTCGGCGGCAAGGTCGTCCCAGCTGGGCAGCAGGTCGTAGTCGTAGACCTCGTCGAGCGAGCCTGTGCGGTAGACGGTGCCGTTGATATAGGTGATCTGATCGACGGGCAGTCCCGCGTCGAGCGCGTCGGCGATCTCGACGATCGCGTGCTCGCCCATGCCGTAGATGAGGATGTCGGCGCCCGAGTCGAGCAGTACCGAGCGCTTGAGCTTGTCCTGCCAGTAGTCGTAGTGAGCCAGGCGGCGCAGGCTTGCCTCGATGCCGCCGATGATGATGGGGGCGTCCTTGAACGTCTGACGGATAAGGTTGCCGTAGACCGTGACGGCTCGGTTGGGACGGCGCCCCTCCTCGCCACCGGGCGTGTAGGCGTCGGTGTGGCGGCGGTGCTTGGTCACCGAATAGTGGTTGACCATGGAGTCCATGTTGCCGGCGCTGACGAGAAAGCCCAGGCGCGGCTCGCCGAGCACCGTGATGCTGGCGGGGTCGGTCCAGTCGGGCTGGCAGATAATGCCCACCTTGTAACCGTGTGCATCGAGTACGCGGCTGATGATGGCCATACCAAAGCTAGGGTGGTCCACGTAGGCGTCGCCGCAGATGTAGACAAAGTCGCACTGGTCCCAACCGCGCGCATCCATGTCGGCACGACTGACGGGGAGGAACTTATCGCGGCCCGGTCGCCAGGGGCGGGCGGGCGTCGCTTGGGAATGCTTGGTGCGGGCGACCGTGGCCTGCGCCTTACCGCTGCGCTTTTGCTGCTGGCCCTGTTTGCCCTGCTGACTGCGCTGGTTGTTCTGAGCGTGCTGAGGCTTTTTTGCCACGATTCCTCCTGGTGTTTGTATGCTGCACGTAATTGTAACCAGTCTTTTTGGGACGGGGCTAAAAAGACTGGTGGAGTACATGGGCTGGCGGTCGGCGTGTCGATGCGAGTGCCGTTTGTTTCCAGACTGTGTATCCCCGTGTCGAAGGGGCCGTCTCGCGCGCACGCCATGTTGTCAATGGGTTACAGTATGAACGGCGGCTATGTTTCCGCCAACGCACGAGAGAGTCGTCAACAAGGAGGATGCACGACGATGCAGCGTGCCAAACAGATATCGGAGTCCATCGAGCTGGGCATCATCTTGGCGCTCGCCGGTGGCTTTATGGACGTTTATTCGTACATTGGGCGCGACCATGTTTTCGCCAACGCGCAGACGGGCAACATCTTGCTGGTGGGCGTGAGCATCTCGGAGGGCAATTGGGCACTTGCGGGGCGCTACTTCTTCCCTGTGGTGTCGTTTGCTGTGGGCATTATGCTTGCCGACCTGGTACACGAACGGTTTGGCAGCGTGATTCACTGGCGCCAAGTGACGGTGTTCTTTGAAGCCGTCATCTTGCTGGGTGTGAGCTTTATCCCCGGTGGCGGTTACAACTTGCTCGCCAACTGCCTCACCTCGTTTGCCTGCGGCATGCAGGTTGAGAGCTTTCGCAAGATACATGGTCACGGCATCGCCACGACCATGTGCATCGGTAACCTGCGCAATGCGCTGCAAAACGTGGACGACTACATCATCACCCACAAGCGCGGCTTTTTGGAAAACGGCGTGCTGTACTTTGGCGTGATCTTTACCTTTGTGTTTGGCGCCGCGCTGGGCAACTGGTGTATTGAGCGCATGGGCCTGCACGCCATCGTCGTGGCGAGCTTGCTGCTGTTTGTCGCGTTTGGCATTATGTTTATCGATCGCGAGCGCGATTTGCACAGGAAATGGGCCCGCATCATAGCTGACTGGCAGACCGCGAGTCTTAAGCGCTAAGGTGCATGTTTGTAACAACATTCAGGAGCCTGAAAAACTATCTAGCTCCTGAATGTTGCTACGAACTGCTTTTTGCGATTTATTCGAGATGCTCTTCAATCCGAGCCCTAAGAAGGGCAATGGCTGTAGGTATTCCGATTGCGGCGGCTAATTCGGCTTTATCCAAAACCTGTATGCTAAAGCACGATTGTTTATCACATTGAAGGACGATAACTGAAGATAGTTTCACTTCCCGTTGGCTGAATATATCGTAATCCCCAAATAGGAAGTTACCTTTTATTGTGTAATTCGGTATGTTCGTTACGCACTTCATCTCAAGTCTGTTTAGGCCATAATCAAACACCGCAACTTCCTCGTGTTCGATGATGAGCGCAACCCTGGGCATGTTGCTAAAAACCCCCGTCGACGACAGTGAAGAGTTTTTCATTTGCATCGTCATAAACGGTATATTTAAGACTCAATAGCTGTCCTAGTGGACCCGTGAACCCATGTTTTTTGATGTTGAGGTTGTCTCCCGCTGGGTTGATGAGAGCCAGAGTATGCGGATAAGGGTTACCTTCAATTGAGATTCGATATTCGTTTGTAGCCGTCTTGCTCGATTTAGGACAACTAGCCACCATGTGTCATCGCCTCGATCGAATTGGAACCGTCTTCTGCTTCGTGCGGAGAATTACGCTGTACGTTGCAGTAGATGCAGCTGCAATAACCGCATGGGCAATTTCTAACAAAATGAATGACGTTATTTGCTGCATGCATGTTATTCACTACAAAGTATCTTTTTATAAACGTATTGTCAAACATATATTGCTAAAACAGAAACAATTTATAGACTGAGTCGGTCGTATTCTTTGGGCGATTGCTCCTATAATTTAGCCTTCGCTGCTGTCGGGAGGGAAGGACTAGGGCTCCGTTATTCTGTTGAAACGCTTTAACAACTTTGACGTTCTCACGCGTTTTTTGTTTCAAAAGCGTTAGGATGGGACTTATAGCGCGGGGCGTAATGGATGCCCCGCACACGATGGGAGGCTATCAATGGCTAATCGTTTCGTTCTCAATACCATCTCTTATCATGGTTCCGGCGCCATCAAGGAGATCCCCGGCGAGCTCCAGCGTCGCGGCTACAAGAAGATCTTCGTCTGCTCCGACCCCGATCTGGTCAAGTTTGGCGTTACCGCTAAGGTGACCGACGAGCTCGACGCCGCCGGTATCGCTTGGAGCCTCTACTCTGAGATCAAGCCCAACCCCACGATTCAGAACGTCAAGGACGGCGTCGAGGCCTTCAAGGCCGCCGAGGCTGACGCTATCGTGACCATCGGTGGTGGCTCTTCCATGGACACCGCCAAGGCCATCGGCATCATCATCAACAACCCCGAGTTCGCCGATGTCCGCAGCCTCGAGGGCGTTGCTCCGACTAAGAACCACGCCGTGTTCACCATCGCCGTGCCGACGACCGCCGGTACCGCTGCTGAGGTGACCATCAACTACGTCATCACCGACCCCGAGAAGGTCCGCAAGTTCGTGTGCGTCGACACCAACGACGCCCCCGAGGTCGCCGTCGTCGACCCCGACATGATGGCCTCCATGCCCGCCGGCCTGACTGCTTCCACCGGCATGGACGCTCTGACCCACGCCATCGAGGGCTACACCACCAAGGGCGCTTGGGAGCTCTCCGACATGTTCCACTTTGAGGCCATTAAGCTGATCAGCGAGAACCTGCGCGACTCCGTCGCCGAGGCCAAGTCCGGTCAGCCCGGCTCCGGCCGCGAAGGCATGGCTCTTGGCCAGTATGTCGCCGGCATGGGCTTCTCCAATGTTGGCCTGGGCATCGACCACGCCATGGCTCACACCCTGTCCGCTCACTACGATACCCCGCACGGCGTCGCTTGCGCCATGCTGCTGCCGATCGCCATGGAGTTCAACAAGCCGGTTTGCGCCGAGCGCCTGGCCAAGGTTGCCGTTGCCATGGGCGTTGACACCACGGGCATGAGCACCGACGAGGCCGCCGACGCCGCTATCGCCGCCGTCAAGCAGCTTTCCGCCGACGTGAACATCCCGCACGTCTGCGAGGCCATGAAGGCTGACGAGATCGAGATCCTGGCCAAGGACGCCATGGCCGACGCCTGCTTCCCGGGTAACCCGCGCGAGGCGACGCTCGACGACGTTATCGAGCTCTTCAAGAAGATCTGCCCGGCTGCCTAACCTGGTTCGGCGGGCCCCGCCCGTTAGCCCCAGAATCGTCCTCGGACATGTCGGAGGCCCCGCTGCGCACTACGTGCGGCGGGGCCTCCTTCTGTCCTGCGGAAAGATTCTGGGGCTAACGGGCAGGGGCCGCCGGCTCGTTGTCGTGGCGGGCGCTGTTCGGAAGAGGTCGATGGGCCATCTCGCTAGGTAAAAAGATGGTTCGCGGTGGTATTGTTGCTGTGGGTTTAATTCGATATGAAAGGGTGACTTTGGTGTCCAAGATGGATTCTACGCTCTCCTATATTACTGACCAGTTGAAGGCGCTTACCTCGATTGCTTCGCCTACCGGCTATACCCGTGCGGCGACTGATTATCTGATGGAGACCCTGCGCGATATGGGGTTTGGGCCTGAGCGTTCTAATAAGGGTAACGTGCTCGTTGAGCTTGGCGGCGAGGGCGAGCCGCTCGTACTGGCGAGCCATGTCGATACCCTAGGCGCCATGGTGCGTTCCATTAAGGACAATGGCCGCCTGCGCCCCACGACGCTTGGTGGGCACCAGTGGTCTACGGCCGATGGCGAGAACTGCACCGTCTACACGCGTGACGGCAATGTGTACACGGGCGTGGTCCTCAATACCGAGCCTTCGGCGCACGTGGCCGACGAGCCAGTCAAGACCATCGAGAAGAACATGGAAATCCTGCTCGATGAGAATGTCGACAGCAAGGACGATGTGCTTGAGCTGGGCATTCAGACGGGCGACATCATCGCTATGGATCCGCGTACCACGGTGACGGAGAGCGGCTACATTAAGAGCCGCTTCCTGGATGACAAGCTGTCGGCGTCGATTCTGCTGGGTCTGGCCCGCGCCGTTGCTGACGGCGAGGTGTCGCTTTCGCGCAAGGTGTCGCTGCTCTTTACCGTGTACGAGGAGGTCGGCCACGGCGGTGCCTTTGTGCCGGCCGACACGCGCGAGATGATCAGCGTTGACATGGGCTGCGTGGGCGACGACCTGGGCTGCACCGAGCGCATGGTGTCGATTTGCGCCAAGGATTCGGGTGGCCCCTACAATTACGATCTGGTGACCACGCTGTCCAACATCGCGCGCGAGCTGGAGCTCGATTACGCCATCGATGTGTATCCGCACTACGGCTCGGACGTTGAGGCCACGCTCTCGGCCGGCTACGACATCCGTCACGGCCTGATCGGCCCCGGCGTGTAC
>CABUWR010000021.1 GCA_902495265.1 uncultured Collinsella sp.
CGCGACGGCTATGCCTCCATCGGGTTTGCTGCCCTTAACAACCTGGGCGATAACACTCCGCTTGACTCCGTCGGCGGACGCGCCTCCGCACTCATGGGCCCGTTTGCCCAGCTCGACGGTGTTAACGAATGCGGCGTGTCCATTGCCGTACTCACCCTGGATTCCAAGCCCTGTGACCAGGACACGCAACGCCCCGTCATCAATACCTCGCTCGCCATCCGTCTGGTGCTCGACCGTGCCGCCACCACGCAAGAAGCTGTCGACCTGCTTTCCGCCTACGACATGCACGCCATGGCAGGACGCGATTACCACTTCTTTATCAACGACGCCGCCGGTGACGCGCACGTAGTAGAGTGGGATCCGCGCGATCCGGACCGTGCTTTCAAAGCGACTCCCGTACGCCAGGTTACGAATTTCTACGCCTGCTATGGCGACGAAGTGCTGCCCAACCAAAAGAATGGCGAGATGGGCCATGGCAAAGAGCGCGCCGTCGCAATCGCCGATGTCCTTGACGCCCATGTCGGTGCCCAGGACGAAACGATTGTCTGGGAAGCCTTGCGCGCTGCAGCGCAAGAGCCCAATCCGGAAGACATCACCAGCAATACGCAATGGTCGGTCGTCTTTGACAATACCGAACCCGCCGCCGCCATTACGCTGCGCCGCCACTGGGGCGACGTCGACGCCTTCGCACTGTAAGGAGCCAGGCCCGTCGGCCTTACGCTCGCCTGACGTTATTTACATTTCCATACGCTTGAGCTAACACGTTTTACCCCGTATCAACAGTGTGCGGGGGTAAACTTATGCGCATGTTATAACTTGCCCGGAAGGATTCATCATGCTTAGGATCGGTCTTCTTACCAGTGGCGGCGACTGCCAGGCGCTCAACGCCACTATGCGCGGCATCGTCAAAACGCTTATGACCAATAGCGAAGAACCTATCGAGATCTATGGTTTTGAGGACGGCTACCAGGGCCTTATCTACAGCAGGTTCCGCGTCATGTCGCCCGCCGATTTTAGCGGCATCCT
The DNA here is from genome assembly GCA_902495265.1 of uncultured Collinsella sp. Lineage (GTDB taxonomy): Bacteria > Actinomycetota > Coriobacteriia > Coriobacteriales > Coriobacteriaceae > Collinsella. The sequence goes on from CABUWR010000021.1 coordinate 1,027, forward strand.
CACCCGCGGCGGCACCATTCTGGGCACGAGCCGTACGCCATTCAAGCGCCTGGACACTCCCGAGGCCGACGGCGTCGAGAAGGTGCCGGCGATGGTCCACACCTATCATAAGCTGCAGCTCGACTGCCTGTTTATGCTGGGCGGCAACGGCTCCACCAAGACCGCCAACCGCCTGCGCGAAGAGGGCCTCAACGTTATCGCCCTGCCCAAGACCATCGATAACGACACCTGGGGCACCGAGTTGACGTTTGGCTTTACGAGCGCCATCGACGTCGCTACCAAGTGCATCGACGACATTCACACCACCGCCTCAAGTCACGGCCGCGTGTTCGTTATCGAGATCATGGGTCACAAGGTTGGCTGGATTCCGCTGTATGCCGGCGTCGCGGGCGGCGCAGATGTCATCTTGATTCCCGAGATTCCCTACGACATGGATAACGTCATCAAGACCATCGAGCATCGCATGGAGACCGGCAGCCGCTTTACTATCGTGGCCGTCGCCGAGGGCGCTATCTCCAAGGAGGACGCGGCGCTGCCCAAGAAGGAGTACAAGAAGAAGCTCGCCGAGCGCACGAGCCCGTCAATCGTGTACGACATCGCCAAGGAGATCGAGGCCAAGACCGGTCGCGAGACCCGCGTCGCCATCCCCGGCCACACGCAGCGCGGCGGCCAGCCCGACGCCCAGGACCGCATCTTTGCGACCCAGTGTGGCGTCGAGGCCGCGCTTGGCTGCCTGCGCGGCGAGTTTGGCTACATGATTGCCCTGCGCGACGGCAAGATGTGCCACATGCCGCTCGAGGATGTCGCCGGCAAGCTCAAGTTTGTCGATCCCCAGAGTGATCTGGTGCGCGAGGCCAAGGCGTTGGGCATCAGCTTCGGCGACGAATAGCCTCGGCCGAAATCCATCCCATCGGGCCCTCCGACCCCGCCCGACGTATTTCGATTTGGCTCCTCCCTTGACTCCGTCAAAGGTCGCCAATCGAAATCGTCGGGCGGGGTCGGAGGGCCCTGCGTTTACATACTCGCCGAGGTTATTCGTCTTCTTGCTGCGGGTGCCTGGTCTGAAATTAAGTTGCGGTGAAATAGTTCCTGCTTAGCCCGCAAATGGCTGAATCTAAGAACTATTCCACCGCAACTTTTGACCCGGGGCTCTTGGCTGCTACTTGCACTGACATTTGTCCTGAAATGGCTGGTCGTTAGGGGTTGCTACCGGTAGTTGCGGTAGGGTTGGGGCAGATTCTAACTAGAAATGGTGGTCGCTACCGGTTGTTCTCGGCATACTCGGCTCATTCGATTACGGTCACCATATGAAAGGAACTGTCATGGATCTTGCGATGGCGCAGCGGCTCGTTGATCGCCGCAAGGCTGCCGGGCTTTCTCAGGAGGCGCTTGCCGCCCAGCTGGGTGTGAGTCGTCAGGCTGTCAGTAAATGGGAGCGCAGCGAATCCTCGCCCGATACCGATAACCTTATTGCGCTCGCCGCGCTGTATGGCGTGTCGCTGGATGAGCTGCTGTATGGGGAGGCGATGGCTAGCGCTGATGATGAGGCTCAGAACAGCAACGCCGGCACCAAAGCTTCAGATAAGGCTGAAGAGGCTGAGGCTTCTGCTGAGCACGCTGATTGCAGCGATAAGCCGCTTGTCGATATTTCCCTCGCGCGCGGCATCCACGTTATTGATCCCAACAAAGGCAAAGAGGTTCATGTTGGCTGGAGTGGCATTCATGTAGCTAACGAGCGCAAGGGTGAAGAGGTCCATGTGGGGCCGGGCGGATTGCATATCGATACGCTTGAGGACGATGGACATAGTGTGCATATCAATGACGACGGCACCGTCACCATCGACGGCGAGACGTTTTCCAGCTGGAAGGAAGCATACGACAAGCTCGACCATCATGGCAAGCATTTCCACACCAAGGTCGGACGTACATGGAACAAATTCCCCTTCCCCGCGCTTGTCGCCCTCGCCTATCTGGTGCTCGGCATTGTCTACGGCACATGGGCTACGGGACTCTTCCTCGTCTTTTTGATTCCCGTCTATTACGCGCTTGGCGACTTTATCGACCAACGCCACTTATCTAAGCTGATCGATGTCGTCTATTCAGTCAGTGCCGAGGCATGGTTCCTCTACATGTGGCTCTGCCTGGAACAACCCCATCCCGCCTGGGTAATCCTCATCACCATCCCGGTCGTAAAAGCACTCATGCGTTGGTGCCGCAAACAATGGAAGCATCGCAAGCAATAGATGCGGCGTTTGCCCAGATAAAACCTGCCAAAATAAACCTGTCCCTTTTTGGCAGGTTACTCGGCGCTCTTGAGGGCGCCGACCATGTCGATCTTGTTGAGCGTTCGGTTGGTGACGAGGTTGACGATAAACGTAAAGACAAAGGAAAGCACTACGGCGAGCACATAACTCAGCGGCTCGACCTCAACGTCAAAGTAGAGCGACGGCATCTGCAGAATGTACGTAAAGCTCTCGGCCAGCAGGCTACCCAGCGGCACGCCCAGCGCGGCGCCAATCGCCGTGAGGATCAACGTCTCCTTGTTGACGTAGTGGTGCACCTCGCCACGGCGGAAGCCCAGCACCTTGATGGTCGCCAGCTCGCGCTCGCGCTCGGAGATGTTGGTGTTGGACAGCGTAAACACCACCACAAACGACAGGCACGCCGCCATAAAGGTCACAAGTACTACGACGGAATTGATGATAGTGAAGTTCGCCTCATAATTTTCCCAATGCTCGGCCGTGCTCGAGATGGTGAGCCAACCGTCGCTCTTAAGCTTCTTGCTAAACGCAATCTGGTCAGAAGATGAGCCCTTAAGCAGCGCAAAGATGCCGTTAAGACGCGCGCTTCGGTCGAACGCGCGCTCATAGGTGCTCTGCGTCATATAGAGCGTGTTGCCCAGATAGTTGAGCGAAATGTCGCTAACCTTGACCTTGGCGACGTTGAGCGACGAATCCTGGACGTGTGCTGTGTCGCCCGGCTGAATCCCCAGCACCAGTTGCGAGCTCTTGCTCAAGTACACGTCCCCGTCACGCAAGGCGAGCGGTTCTTTGGACTCATCCTCCAGGCGCACGTAGTCACCCAAGTCACCCGTGCGGTCGTCGGGAATCACAATGAGCTGTACGGTCTCGCTCTTGCCGCCAAACGTAAAAGTGACGTTGTCGGTCATGATCGGCAGCGTCGAAGTCACGGTCACGTCGGAATCCTTGGCCGCGCTTCGCTCGTCGAGCGCCGCGCACGTCTGCGTAAAGTCATCGGGATTGGCAACCGCCAGCAGGTCATAGCGCGTGATATGCCCGTACTGTTTGGGCGAAAGCGCCACCGACGTATCGCGGATGCCCATGCCGCAGATCACGAGCGCCGTGCAGCCGGCGATACCGAAGATGGTCATAAGGGCACGCTTTTTGTAGCGGAACAGGTTACGCGCTGCCACCTTGTTCAAAAAGCCCATGCGGTGCCAGATAAAGCCGATGCGTTCAAGCAAGATGCGCGAGCCGGCACGCGGCGCCTTGGGGCGCATGAGCGAAGCCGGCGTCTCGGCCATCTCGTGGCGGCAGGCGATAATCGTGGCGCCCACCACGCCCACGGCAAACAGCGCAACCGACACGAGCGACGACACGATGTCGTACGAAAGCAGCATCTGGGGCAGAGAGTACATGTCATCGAACACCGTAAACAGGAACAGCGGCAGCCCCACAAAGCCGATGATGTTGCCGAGCACGCCGCCGATCAGACAAGCCCACAGCGCATAGTCCACGTATTTGGACAGGATACGTCCGCGCGAATAGCCGAGCGCCTTGTACAGGCCAATGAGCGTGCGCTCCTCCTCGACCATACGTGTGGCGGTGGTAAGGCTAATGAGCACGGCGACGATAAAGAAGATGAACGGGAACACCGTGGCGATGGCCTCAATTGACGAGCTATCGCTCTCCACGCTTGAGTAGCTTGCGATATTGCCGCGGTCCTGGATGTACCAGGTGCATTCGCCCAGATCGGAAAGCTCGGCGCGGGCATCGGCAAACTGTTGGTCGGCGGCGGCGCGACGCTGGTCCAACTCGGCCTGCGCCTGCGCGCGTTCCTCGCTGCCCTCGGCCATGCGGTCGATGCTGTCCTGCTCGATCCCAAAGAGCAGGCCGGCCTGGCGCTCGGCCGCATCCAAGCTTGCCGGCGTGTCGACCGTCAGCTCCTGAGCGCGCGCATTCTCACGCTCCTCGCGGATCTTCTCGATATTGCCCTTGACCTCATTGATCTTTGCCGCGTAGGCATCCGAATAGGAATTGAGGCTTTTGGCTCCCTCGACGATCACGTGGACCGCGGAGTAGGAAGAAGATGTCGCAGCGTCCTCGCTCACGTAGAACTTATAGTCCGCAGTCGAAGCAGCGCGAAAGGCGTTGACTGTCGAGTCGGAGCTCACGTCGGTAGGATCGAGGACCTCGGCCGTAATGGTGTAATCGCCCACGGCAAACTGATCCTTGGCGCTTTGGTTCGACGAGCTCGCATCGTTGGCGGCAAAGCTCACCGTATCGCCGATTTTCTTGCCCGAAGCCTTCAGGAACTTCGAAGTCACCGCGACCTCATCGGCGCTCTCAGGCAAATCGCCGTTCACGAGCACTGGCTGATCGATGTTCTCCTTGGAGAGACTTTGCACGACCACGCGCTCGCGCGTTGTGCCCACGGCGGTATAGGCAGTCTCGGTATAGATGCCCTCGGCCGTCTCGACGCCGTCGACCTCTTGGATCGCAGCAAGGTCGTCGCGCGTAAGGCCATAGGTCGACTGCACGTTAATGTCATAGACATTCTGCTGGTCAAAGTAGGCGTCGACCGAATCGCACAGATCCTCGCAGCCCGCCTTAAGACCGCACATCACGCTCACGCCGAGCGCGGTGATCACGACGATAGACAAGAAGCGTTTGAGGCTGCCGCGAATCGTGCGGTAGACACCGCGGCGAAAAACCGTCGGCACCATATCGTTTGAGCTTTGGGCAGTGCGGTAGGTCGTAAAATCCTGCTCGCGCTCCGTGTTCCGCGCGTCGCGGCGTAGGCTGTTTTGGCGGTCCTGGTCCATGGGCGCTACCACTCGATCGTCTCGATAGGCACGGGATTTTGCTGGATCGTCTCGCTCTCCACGCGGCCGCTCTTAAAGCGAATCAGGCGATCGGCCATGGGCGCCAGCGCGGAGTTGTGGGTGATGATAATGACCGTGATGCCCTGCTTGCGGCAGGTGTCCTGCAGCAACTGCAAAATCTGCTTACCGGTTTTGTAGTCGAGTGCGCCCGTGGGCTCGTCGCACAAAAGCAGCTTGGGGTTCTTGGCCAGTGCGCGCGCAATGGACACGCGCTGCTGCTCGCCACCCGAAAGCTGCGCCGGAAAGTTGCCCAGGCGCTCACCCAGGCCAACCTGGCAAAGCGTTTGCTCGGCATCGAGCGAATCGGGGCAGATTTGCGCCGCAAGCTCAACATTTTCGAGCGCCGTCAGGTTGGGGACCAGATTGTAGAACTGGAAGACAAAGCCGACGTCGGCACGGCGGTATTCCACGAGCTGCGCCTCGTTGGCGGAGCTCACGTCGCGCCCGTCCACCGTTACGGTGCCGGAGGTTACCGTGTCCATACCGCCCAGGATGTTGAGCGCCGTGGTCTTGCCGGCACCCGAGGCGCCCAGGATAATGGCGAGCTCATCGCGTTCAACGGTAAAGCTCGCGCCGTCGAGCGCGTGAATGCGGGCATCGCCCTCGCCGTACGCCTTGATGACGTCTTTAAATTCGATATAAGCCATCGATTAATTCCCATCTGGTCGGATAACTCTTTAGTATTACCCATTTCGCACCGACCAAAAAGGGACAGGTTTATTTTGGCAGGTTTTAGAGGCGGACGGTGAAGGTAATCTGGTTGCCGTGGCCGCAGGCAGAAGCGCTCCCGCCATGGGCTTCGGCGATGGCTCGTACCACGGATAGGCCCACGCCCGAGCCGCCCGTCTTGGAGCTGCGCGATACGTCTGCACGATAGAAGCGGTCGAACAATCGGTCCAGGTCGCCTTCGGGCAGCTCGTCCACGGCGTTCGATACGACAAGCTCGGCGGCACCTTTACCCTGACCGCGCGAAACGGCACGCAGGCTCAGCTCAATCACGCTGTCCTCGCTTGCGTAGCGTGTGGCATTGTCCAGCAGCAGCTCAACAACCTGCGCCACTGCCGCGGCATCGGCATGGGCTCGCACGCCGCTCGCGATCGACGTCGCCAGCCGCTTTCCGCGCGAAACCGCCACCGACCCAAACGGCGCCGCCGCCTTGTCCACTGCCTCTGAAAGATCGATCGATGTCATGGTAAAGCCCGCCGAGCCCTCGTCCATACGCGCCAGGAACACCAGACGCTCCGTCAGCGCCGTCAGCCGCGCGACCTGCTCGTGAATGCTCTGCGTCCATTCGCTCTCGCCGCTCTCGATTTCCTGCACCTCGTTAGCGGCGTCAATCACGGCCAGCGGCGTCTTGATCTCATGGCTTGCATCGGTAATGAACCGCTTTTGCTTGCTGTAGCTCTCGACCATCGGTCGAATCACCGCGCCCGAGGCACCCGCCACAATTGCCAGCACCGCCAGCCAGCCAATGCAACTGATTGCCACGCTCGCGCTCAAAAACGAATGAAAGCTTGCAAGCTCGCGTGAGCAGTCCACGAACACATAGGTTGTCTCGTCGCCCTGAACCGTAACCGTATAGCGGTAGTTACCAGAAAAGCCCGAGGTCCAGCCCTTGGAATATAGTCCTGCAGCGATGCGGGCGGCACGCTTGGCACCCACCGCGGCAATGCGGGCCGTGTTGACATCAGTCACCTGCCCGCCGGCAATCGACACCGTAAAGTAGCGCGTGTCGAAGGGAGACTCCGCCGTCATACCTTCGAAGTGCCTGATGCGAACGCCCGCCTGGCTATCGCCGGCATCCTTGCCATTAGCGGGATCGTCTTTTGGCTTGTCCCCCCAATCGATACCGTCCTTGCCCGCCAGGATATAGTCCAGGCGAGCGTCGGCCATCTTGCAGACATGCGAATAATTGACGATGTTGATGCCGGCGATGATGAGCGTGAGCACCACGGTCACGGCGCCCATGGCAACGAGGATAAACTTGCGACGCAGGCGGCAGCCCAATGCGTCAACAGAATTTGCCCGCCCCGTACTACTCGAGGCGGCGTGAAACCGCTCCGTCATGCGTTTGCACCACGCGCGCACGCTCACGCCTGTTCGCCTTCCTCGACAACCTCAAGCGAATATCCCTGATTGCGCGACGCGCGGATGGCCACATTGGCACCCAGCGCCGTCAGCTTTTTGCGCAGGTACGAGATGTAGACCCACACCACGTTAGCGCCTTCGGGTGCGTCCTCACCCCAAACCCCGAGCATCAGACGCTCGGTGGGCATGCGCGTGCCGGCGTTACGCATAAAGAGCTCCATAAGCTGAAACTCACGGTTGGCCAGATGTTCCTCGCCCAAAGGCCCAACGAGTGTGCAAGCCGCCGTGTCGAGGCACACGTTGCCCACACTGAGCGTCGTGGCGTCAATTGCCGTCGCCGCGCGCGTCATGGCACGAATACGCGCAAGCAGTTCCTTGGCGGCAAACGGCTTGGTCAGGTAATCGTTGGCACCAGCATCCAGGCCCTCGACCTTATCGGACACCTCGCTTTTTGCCGTGAGCATGATGATGGGCAGTCGCTTGCCGGCGGCGCGCGTGCGCTTGAGCACCTCGATGCCATCCATGCCGGGCATCATGATATCTAGGATTGCGGCGTCATAGTCGTTGGCGAGCAGATATTCGAGCGCCGTCAGACCGTCGAGGGCGGTGTCGACCTCGTAGTCGCTATGTTGAAGAATCGCGGTAAGGGCACGGGAGAGGCCGGGTTCGTCCTCGGCAAGCATCAGCTTCATAGTTGTTCCTTTAGCGCACGGCTATACAGGTTTTGATACTGCCGATAATAGCGTACCAAAAGCTGCCTTAGCGCGGCCTTAGCTGCTCAACCTGCACGTTTCTAAAAACGCTGGATAGGGCTTAGCCAAACTTAAGGGGCATATGCCGAGCGCTTGGACGCATGCCGGCCGCGAAAGGACGGCGACTCGTTCTTTCAGGGCGTCTTGGCCATGCAAAGTGCTCGAACGTTAGTCCTCGTACGCACCCTCGAGCCGAAGTAGCCACTCCTTGCGATCGAGCCCGCCGGCATATCCGTTGAGCGAACCATCGGCCGCCACCACGCGATGGCATGGCACAATAATCGAAACAGGGTTGCGAGCGACCGCGGCCCCCACGGCACGGGGAGACACAACGGGTGCTTCGTTTCCCGGTACACGATGTCGAGCCGCAACACGCTGGGCGATCTCACCATACGTAGCGACCTCGCCACGCGGGATAGAAAGCAGCTCAAACCAAACCTCGCGCTGAAACGCCGTACCAATCATATGCAACGGCGGCGTAAACCGAGGCTCCTGCCCCGCAAAATAAGCATTCAGCCAAGCCCAAGAACGCTCAAGCACCGAAGTAGCCGCACCATTTGCGGGACTTACCGACGACATGCCACCAGTACCGGAAACTGCATCAGCGCCTTCAACATGTTCGGGATCTTCTTTGAGAAGCGTGGAGCCAAAGTGCTCCTGCCCCTCAAACCAAAGCCCCGTCAGACCGCGGCCATCAGCGGCAAGCAATATTTCGCCCAAAGGCGAAGCAAACGTCGTCGTGACCACCAGCGGCTCCTTTCAAAACTTCGCAAACATAATACCGCGAATTGTGCAGACAACCCCGCAGATACGTCTGGGCGGGCTCGCAATTGCTTAAGCGAGGCTGTTTTCCCCAATCAAGCTAAGAAGACGCAGGGCTTCGACGCCAGAGCGGTACCTCTATCAGCTGAGCTCTAATACTTTCCCGAGAAGTGAACGAGTAAAAACGAAGCCCCGGAGCATCCACGCCTTTAGACCGCAAAACCGCAGGATTCGCACAGCAAAACCGCAGGAAATAGCGGTCAAAAAATGCCAATGCTTCGGGGGTCCAAATAAGGTCGTTCACTTCACGGGAAAGTATTAGACCCCGATTCACCCAACCCCAAAGTCACCTCAGGCAGCAGGCGCAGCGCGCCGCAGCTGCCGGCCGCGCCCCACAGTCCCCCAAGGCGGCAGGCGCAAAGCGCCGAGGCCGCCGCCGGGACCAGGGCCCACAACAGCCACGTGCTCCCATCAGCCCAGCGGCCCCAACCAACAACGGCCCCATCGCAGGCCGCTCGCAGCAGCGCCACACATGGTCGAGGACGTTCTGAAAACTAAGCCCGGCCCCCGCCGGACAGGTCACACTACTCGCAGAGCAGCTTAGCGATCTGGACGGCGTTGGTTGCCGCGCCCTTACGGATTTGGTCGCCGCAGCACCAGAAGGTGATGCCGCGCGCAGCCTCGGGGTTCGAGATGTCGCGGCGCACGCGGCCGACCCAAATCAGGTCCTGGTCGGAGGTGTCCATCGGCATGGGGAAGCGGTCGTGTGCATCCTCGGCAGCCATATCGTCAACCAGCTTGACGCCGGGAGCGGTAGCAAGCGCAGCACGGGCCTCTTCCACCGTAATATCGCGCTCAAACTCGAGCGTAATGCTCTCGGAGTGCGAACGCAGCACGGGCACGCGCACGCAGGTGCAGTTCACGCGCAGCTCGGGCAGGTGCATGATCTTGCGGCCCTCGTTTTGCAGCTTCATCTCCTCGGAGGTAAAGCCTTCCTCCTTGACGCCGCCAATTTGCGGAATCAGGTTACTCGCGAGCTGGGCGGCAAATGCGCGCGGCTCGGGAATCTCCTCGCCACGGCCCAGGGCGGCCAGCTGAGCCTCGAGTTCGGCCATGCCGGGAGCGCCGGCACCCGAAGCCGCCTGATACGTCGAGACGATCATACGCTTCACGCCGGCGAGCTGGTGCAGCGGCCAGGTGGGAACCAGGCCGATGATGGTCGCGCAGTTGGGGTTGGCGATAAGGCCGTGATGCCACTTGATATCGTCGGCATTGATCTCGGGCACGACCAACGGCACCTCGGGATCCATACGGAAGGCATGGCTGTTGTCGACCACGACGGCGCCGCGCTTGACGGCCTCGGGCAGCAGTTCCTTCGCGATATCGTCGCCGGCGGCGCCAAGCACGATGTCGCAGCCCTCAAAGGCCTCGGGGCAAGCTTCCTCAATCACAATCTGCTCGCCACGGAACTCGACGGTCTTGCCCGCGGAGCGTGCACTTGCCAACAGCTTGAGCTTGCCAACCGGAAACTCCTGCTCGTTGAGGCACTCGAGCATCTGGGTGCCCACGGCTCCCGTCGCACCCAAAATAGCAACCGTGTACTGTTTCATACTTCCCCCTTTAAAGGTTTTGGCTTTTGCCCGCACGCCGAGCAGACCGGATATTCTTGCCCAGTTTATACAAGAACGGGGCGGGCACGAAACCCGCCCCGTCGAAACGAAACCGAAACGAAACGCCCCGCCGTAGATTTATGAGACATGTCCCAAAAAATCACCGGGATGGCAGCTACTTGCGGAGCGCGGCCAGGGCGGGATCGACCGGTGCGGAGGCCTCCAGGTCGGAGACCTTCACAATGCCGTTTTCGTCGGAGAAGGCACGGTAAATGGTTCGAATCGCCAGGTCGAAGTCCTTCTCCTCGA
>CABUWR010000022.1 GCA_902495265.1 uncultured Collinsella sp.
CAGTCCCAACTGATATAGGAAACATCTATATCAAACTGTTATAAATGTATATTTTACGATGGCCATATGAGCGCTCATACTCTGTCCCAGTAAAGCAACCAATGCAAAGGGAGATATCTATGAGCATTTCGATTCAGCCGAACGCGCCGTTTCGCGCCGATATTGTCGGCAGTTTTCTTCGCCCGCAGGCCGTAAAGGACGCCCGCGCTGCCTATGCTGCGGGCACACTCGACGCCGCCGGCCTTAAGGCCGTCGAGGACGATGCCATTCGCGATTTGGTGGCAAAGCAGAAGGCCGCTGGCCTGCAGGTGATTACCGATGGCGAGTTCCGCCGCAGCTACTGGCATCTCGATTTTATGTGGGGTCTCAACGGCATTGAACGCCGTACCTCGCGTACGGGCTATATGTTCCACGACGAGGAGACTACCGCCGACACCGCCATGGTGACCGGCCCCATCAGCGGCGAGAACCACCCCTTCGTCGAGCACTTTAAGTTCGTCAAGGCACTTGAGGGCGAGGGCCACGTTGCACGCCAGACCATCCCGGCGCCTATCCAGACGTTCTCTGAGGTCACGCTCGATCGCTGCGACGGCCAGCAGGAGAGCCTGCGCGCTGTCTATAAGACCGATGAGGAACTTGCCGACGCCATTGCGGCCGCTTATCGCACGGTGATCGCCGACCTGTACGCAGCAGGTTGCCGCAACATCCAGTTTGATGACTGCACCTGGGGCATCTACTGCGATACCGACTTTGTCGCCAAAACCGGCATGAGCCCGGTCGACCTGCAAAAGGTAAGCGAGTTGGGCGTGGCGCTCAACAACGCCGCCATCGAGGGCAAGCCCGATGACCTGGTCATTAACACACACGTGTGCCGTGGTAACTACCATTCTACCTATGCCTTCGAGGGCGGCTATGACCCCATCGCGCCGTACCTGTTCGCAAACGAGGATGTCGACGCATTTTACCTGGAGTTCGATACGCCGCGCGCCGGTGGTTTTGAGCCGCTGAAGTATGTTGCCCCCGGCAAGAAGGTCGTGTTGGGCCTGGTAACCACCAAGGCCGCTGAGCTTGAGGACGAGGATGTCATCGTCGAGCGTATTCACGAGGCTGCAAAGTACGTGCCGCTCGAGAACCTGTATCTGTCGCCCCAGTGCGGCTTTGCCAGCTGCGAGATTGGCAACAAGCTGACCGAGGACGAGCAATGGGCAAAGATCGCGCTGGTCAAGCGCGTTGCCGAGCGCGTTTGGAAATAGCGGTAACGTTCGCAGGTGACGGCGCGTGCGAGACATGGCGTATCGCGTACAATGGTTCGGATCGTATCGTTCGGGCAGGTTATCCGATATGCCCGATCGCCCTTCCATTCGAAAGGACATCCATGTCCCAATCCTCGACGCCCGCCGTCACCGATGCCATCTACGATGCGTCGTCGCTCGGCCGCCCGCGCATGTTCCTGCTCGGTCTGCAGCACCTGTTTGCCATGTTTGGCGCCACCGTGCTGGTGCCCGTGCTCACCGGTCTCTCGGTTTCGGCGACGCTTTTGTTTGCCGGCCTGGGCACGCTGCTGTTCCACTTCCTGTCGCGCGGTAAGGTGCCGGCATTTTTGGGCTCATCGTTTGCCTTTATTGCCGGTTATGCCGCCATCGCGCCCAACGGCGAGGCCGAGCTTTTGCCCTACGCTTGCCTGGGCGTAGCTTGTGCCGGCCTGCTCTATCCGGTGCTGGCGGCCCTGTTCCGCGCGTTTGGCGCCAAGCGCGTCATGCGCTTCTTCCCGCCGGTGGTGACTGGCCCTATCGTCATTTCCATCGGTCTGATTCTGGCAAGCTCCGCTATTGCCAACTGCCAGACCAATTGGTTCGTCGCCGTTATCGCCGTGGCAGTGATCGTCATCTGCAACATCTGGGGCCGCGGCATGGTCAAGATCGTGCCGATCCTGCTGGGCGTTGCGGTGAGCTATGCCGTTGCGACTGCGCTCGGCGAGGTTGATTTCTCGGGCGTTGCCGCCGCTCCGTGGGTCGGTCTGCCCATCGTGTGGGATAACACCGTGTTTGCGCTCTTTGGGCCGCAGTTCGATAGCGGCCTTGCCACGACGGCCATCATCACCATTATGCCGCTGGCATTTGCGACCATGATCGAGCATATCGGTGATATCTCGGCTATCGGCTCCACTTGCGAGCGTAACTACATCGCCGATCCTGGCCTGCATCGCACGCTGCTCGGCGACGGCCTTGCCACGATCCTGGCTTCGCTCTTTGGCGCTCCGGCCAACACCACGTATGGTGAGAACACCGGCGTGCTTGCCCTGACGCGCGTGTTTGACCCGCGCGTGATTCGCATTGCCGCGTGCTGCGCCATCGTGCTTTCGTTCTGCCCCAAGTTCGCGGCTGTCATTGCGGCCATGCCGGCGTGTGTTATCGGCGGCGTGTCGCTTGTGCTCTATGGCATGATCAGCGCCGTGGGCGTTCGCAACCTCATCGAGAACCAGGTCGATTTCCAGAACAACCGCAACGTGCTGGTGGCCGCTCTGGTGCTCGTGCTTTCACTCGGCATTGCCTATAGCACCGCCGGTGCCATCGTGCTGGAGCTGGGCGGCGTGACGATTTCGCTTTCCGGTCTTGCCGTGGGCTCGCTGGTGGGTATCGTGCTCAACGCGATTCTGCCTGGTAACGACTTTGAGTTCGATGTCTCTGAGCTTGAGGAGGCTGCTGAGTAGCAGCTGTGTTCAGCTAGAACAAGATATGGTGCCCATGCGTATATGCGCGTGGGCACCATTTTTAATGCGTCAGTATCCAGTGGATGCCGCGGGCCATGCGCAAGTCGGTTTGGGCAAAGTGGTTGCCGGGGTTGAGCTCCAGCGTTGTTGGGATGCCGCGCTCGATGAGTAGCTCTTCCATTGCGCGCGTGTCGTCGAGTGCATGCCGCATCATGCGGTTGGGCGTCTTGGTTTCCTTTTTGCCGAGTGACAGGTAGACGGCTTGCGGGCTGCCGGCAAAAGGGGCCGTGCTGGCACGGTCGACAAAGTCGGGAAACCATAGCGACCCCGATGCACTTGCGGCGCGGTCAAAGGCATCGGTTTGCCAGAGGGCCCAAAGCGAAAAGAGACCCGCCAGCGAATAACCGGCAATGCCACGCCAAACAGGTGGCTGTGGGAGCGACGACTCGACCTGGGGGATTATCTGATTCAGCAGCTCATCAAGAAAATCGGCAGCTTGGCCGCCGAAAGGCTCGGCATCGCGTACGGTCCCGTCGCATGCCCAGGGGCTCAGCTCACGATTCCAATCGAGCCCGCCAATGGCTACAAGGGTGAACGGTGGGCAGTCGAGCTCTCGGCAGCGGTCATAAACATCACTACCGTCGCCCATGACCACGGGAAGGTAGATGACGGGCGCACCTTCCGTGTGTTCCGAATGAACGGTTATCTGCTTTTGCGCTTCCAAGGCAGGCTTCTCTCAGTGTTGTGATATCGGCAGCCCCAATTGTCGCACGCCAGCGTATGCCGGTTGGGCTAGACCAAAGACAATCTCGTGCATCCCCTGCGGACGCATATGGAAAACGCCACCGCCGGAGGGGAGCTCGGCGGTGGCGTTGTTAAACGGTGCTGGGGCTCGGGGCCTTCGCGGGAGCTGCCATGTGCGCAGAGGCGTCTAAGAACGCTTACGGCTCGCCATGGTGCCTGCGGCGATAGCGGCTGTTCCCGCAAGGACGGTTGCCACGATGGCCGCACCCGAGGTGTCGCCGGTTGCCGCGAGCACGCCGGTAGTCTTGGCTTTCGTGGTTGAAGCCGCAACGGCCTTGGTCGGCTTTGAGCCCTCAGGCTTGGGGTTCTGCTTGGACTCCGCGGGCTTGCTTTCTGCGGGCTTGGTCTCGTCGGGCTTGGGGTCTTCCGGCTTGGCTACCTCGGGAGGTGCGATGGTCGTACTTTTGGCGACTGCTTTGATATAGAGGGAGTCGACCGTGGCGTCGCCCGTGCCGATGGCTTGGCCTGCCTCGTAGATGCCGTCACGGAGCTTGCGATAGTCAATGACCTTGCCGCCTTCGGGCGTCTGGATGGCGGCGTTCTCAATCTTGATGGTGCCGATTGTCTTGCCGTCAGCGCTCAGGGCACGGGCAAAGATTGCCGCTGTATCTCCTTCGGCCGTTACTTTGCTGCGGATGATCGAGATGACTGCGGGTGTGACGCCCTCGCTGGTCTGGGCGATGATGCCGATGTTCTCGCCTTGGGGTTCGCGCCTCGTCTCGCCATCTTGGTTTTCGTTGTAGGGGATGGGGCCGTCGCCGTTCTCGACATAGCGGGCTATGGCCTTGACAACGGAGTCGCTGATGTAGATGTGGCCGCCCTTCTCGTTGGGTCGATCGTTTCTGGTGGAGAATGCAGCCGAAACCTCGCCTTCCGCGAATGCATCCACGATCGAGCCGTTCTTGATGACGATGTCATCCCCGTCGGCGAGGAGTGCGATAGCTTGGCCGTCGCCCTCGCTTGTACGGACCGTCACGGTCGCGTGGTCGAGCGTAATGCCCTTGTAGCCATAGACGCCATATTTAGCACTGCTTGCATTAAGGGAGGCGTTCGTGACCGTGAGACTGCCCTCAGCGTCGACGGCAAGAGTTTCCTTGGAGCTCGCCTCGACCTGGCTGCCGCCCGAGATATCGATGTTGCCGCCAGCCCAAATCGCCACGTCCTTGATAGGGCTTGCCTCTACCGTGCCGCCGCCCTTGATGGTGAGGTTTCTCCCGGCAACGATTCCCTGATCCTCGGTAGCCTTGGCGGTGACGGCTCCGCTGTCGTCAATCGTGATATTGCCGTTTGCCCTGATGCCATCCGATGCACCCGTGGCGTTGACGTTGCCCGAACCTTTGATAGCGAGATCACCTCCGGCATTGATGGCATCAAACCCAGTGCTCGTGGCGTTGACGGATCCGGCTCCGTCGATGTTGATATTACCCGTGGAGAGGATAGCGTCCTCAGTAGATGTCACGCTGAGCGTGCCGCCCTCGTCGCCTTGGATATTGAGCTCGGCATTCTCGTTAGTGCCATGAGAAACGTTGATGCTTTCGATCCATTCGGCAGTGACGATGTTGGTTCCCGAGTAATTCACGTTGAGCTTGCCTGCGGCCTGGATCTCGCCGCCGTTATAGTTGTTGAGCTTCAAGTCGTCGGCGCCGTCCCACGACCAGGTACCGGCCTCGTCGCTCGCCGCGGTGTTGTACTTGTTGCCGCCGACCTTGACCCATTCCGCTGCGAGCGAGACGCTCGGCATGAGCAGCGAGCTCACCGTGAGCGCGCACACGGCGCCCGAGACGATGCGGCGCGTCACGCGGCGCCGGCTGCCGTGCGCGAGTCCTATGCGACGGCGAACGTCGGGTTCGGCAACATGGGTTCCGGCGGTAGTGTCATTGCGTTTGGGGGTCGTGAACAAGGCTGCCATGGTTGCTCCCGTTCTCATAGGGCCTATACGACTAGATTCAGCGTATCTGCTGGATGTTGCCGGCGGTAGTGCCGTTTGGAGGGCAAAATGGCCAAAATGGGGGAGAAATAGGCCGCACGCCGGCGCAGGGACCGGCGCTAAAAGAAAAGCGCGGGGCCGCATGGCGACTCCGCGCTTTATTGTTCAGCTTTTGCAGCCTTGCCCTTACGCTACGAAGAAGTAGACGAGGAAGGCAAGGGCCGCGATCCACCCGTCCCGTGCGAAAAAGTGTTTACGAGCGCTTGCGGCTCACCACGGCGCCCGCGGCGATGGCGGCTGTTCCTGCAAGGGCGGCTGCCACGATGGCTGCGCTCGAGGCGTCGCCGGTTGCTGCGAGTTTGCCGGCGATCTTGGCTCCCGTGGCTGCAACTGCAACGGTCTTGGTCGTCTTCGTGCCCTCGGACTTGGAACCCTCGGGCTTGGTCTCGCCGGGCTTCTCCTCGGGTTTGATCTCCTCGGGAGGCGCGATGACCGTGCTCTTGGCGACAGCTTCGTCGTAGGGGGAGTCGACCGTGGCGTCGCTCGTGCCGATGGTTTGACCCGCCTCGTAGGAGATGCTGGAGCCGTACTCTTCTTCGTAGCGATAGTTAATGATCTTGCCGCCTGCGGGCGCCTGGATGGGAGCGCCTTCGATCTTGATGGTGCCGATCGCCTTGCCATCTTCGCTTATGGCAAGAGCGAAGATTGCCGCCGTGTCTCCCTCAGCCGTGAGCTTGCTGCGGACGATCGAGATACTCGCGGGCGTGATGCCCTCGTAGGTCTGGGCGAAGATACCGATGTTCAGACCCCTAGGCTCAGGGATGACCGCGCCGCTTTGGTCGTTGCTGTAGTGATCGGGGCCATCGCCACCGGTCTCGACATAGCGGGCTATAGCCTTAACAACGGAGTCGCTGATGTAGATGTGGCCGCCAGCGACGTTTGGCTGGTGGTTTCTGGTAGAGATTGCAACCGAGAATTTGCCTTCCGCGAACGCGTCCACGATGGAACCATTCTTGATGACGATGTCATCCCCGTCAGTGATGAGGGCGATGGCCTGGCCGCCGCTCGCGCTTGTACGGACCGTCACGGTCGCGTGATCGAGCGTAACGCCCTTGTAGGCATAGACACCATATTCAACACCGCTTGCGTCAAGGGAGGCGTTCGTGACCGCGAGACTGCCCTCAGTGTCGACGGCAAGATCTCCCTCGGAGTTCGCCTTGACCTGGCTGCCGCCTGAGATGTTGATGCCGTCTTCAGCCCAAATCGCCGCTTCTTCTATCGAGCTTGCTTCTACCTTGCCACCGCCTTTGATGGTCAGGTCACTGCCTGCGGCGATGCCGTAGCCTTCGCCTCCTTTAGCGATCACGGTGCCAGAGGAATCGATGGTGGTCTTGCCCTTGGATTGGATACCTTCGGTATCGCCCGTTGCATTCACGGTGCCCGAGCCCGTGATAGAGAGGTCGCCCTTTGCCTCAATTCCGTCGGCAGTAGTACTTGTGGTGTTCACGGTGCCTGGGCCAGAAATGGAGAGGTCGCCTGTGGATTTAATTGCATCGGTCTCGGCTGTCACATTGAGCTCATCCGTGCTATTCGAGCTCGTTATGTTCAACTCCGCTTTCTGGTTAGTGCCATCCTGCGCTTTGATGGCGGCTCCGGTGTAATCGGGCTCGGTTTTCACGGTGTTCTTGCCCTCGTACGCAATGTTGAGCTTGCCTGCAGCATTGATCGCACCGCCGTCATAGCCGTTGAGCTTCATATCGTCGGCGCCGTCCCATGACCAGGTGCCAGCCTCGTCACCCGCCGCGGTGCCAGCGTCATACCGGCTGCCGCCGACGTCCACCCACTCGGCCGCGAGCGAGACACTCGGCATGAGCAACGAGCTCACCGTGAGCGCGCAGGTCAGACCACAGACGATGCGGCGTGTCACGCGACGCCAGCTTCCGTGTGCGAGCAGCGTGCGACGGCGCACGTCGGGCTCGACAAAATGGGCTCCAGAGGTTTTGTCATTGCGCTTGGGGGTCGTGAACAAGGCGGCCATGGTTACTCCCATCCTCATAGGGCCTATGCGATTACGCCCAGCATATCTGCAGGATGTAGCCGGCGGTAGTGCCGTTTGGAGGGCAAAATGTCCAAAACTTGGGAAGCAATACATCGCGCGTCCGTGCGTAGCCTGGCTTTAAAAGAAAAGCGCGGAGCCGCTCGATGCGACTCCGCGCTTTGGTGTTCTGCTTTGGCAGCTTTGCCGCTACGCTACGAAGAAGTAGACGAGGAAGGCGAGGGCTGCGATCCACATGAGCGGCTTGATCTTGGAAGCCTCGCCCTTAAAGAGCGCGACGACCACGTAGGCGATAAAGCCCAGGCCAATGCCGGCAGAGATGGAGTAGGTGAAGGGCACGCCGGCGACGATCATGAACGCCGGGAAACCCTGCGACACGTCGGACCAGTCGATCTCGGAGGCCTCGCTCATCATGAGGTAGCCGACGTAGACCAGAGCACCGCAGGTGGCGGCGCTGGAAACGATGGTGACGATGGGGGAGAAGAACGCGGCGAGAATGAACAGCACGCCGGTGGTGACGGAGGTGAGGCCCGTGCGGCCACCGTCGGCAGCGCCAGAGGTGGACTCGACGAAGGTGGTGATGGAGGAGACGCCCATGAAACCGCCCACAGCAGCGGCGGCGGAGTCGACGATCAGGATCTCCTTGATATTCTCGACGTTGCCGTCGTCGGTGAGGAACTCGCCCTGCTTGGCCACGGCCATCGCGGTGCCCATGGTGTCGAAGAAGTCACTCATGAGCAGCGAGAACGAGATGACGAGGAGCGCGGGGTCGGTAAGGACCTTGACGATGGCGGGCACGCCGCCGGCGTCGGCGATGGGGCCACCGATGCTCGAGAAGTCGAGCGGGGCGATGATACCGGTCGGAGCCTGGGTCACACCTAGGGGGATACCGGCGATGACGGCGACGACGATGCCGATGAGCAGCGAGCCGGGGACGTTGCGGCAGGCGAGGGCGACCGTCACCAGGATGGAGATGATGCCGACGATGAAGGTGGGGGAGGTGATGTCGCCCAGACCGACGAGTGTACCGGCGCCAGCGGTGATAATGCCGGCATCGCACAGGCCAATCATGGCGATGAACAGGCCCAGACCCACCGAGATGGCGTGACGCAGGACAACCGGGATGGCGTCCATGATGGCCTCGCGCAGGCCACAAAGCACGAGCAGCAAGATGACGATACCCTCGAGGAAGATGACGCTCATGGCCACGTGCCAGTCACCGCCGCAGACGGTGGTGGTGATTCCGGCGATCATCGCGTTGACGCCTAAGCCCGACGCGCAGGCGAGCGGGCGGTTGGCGAAGATGCCCATGCAGATGGTCATGATGCCGGCGCCCAGGCAGGTGGCGCAGGCGAGCGCTCCCGCATCGATGCCGGCGCCCGAGAGCACCGCAGGGTTGACGGCGATGATGTAGGCCATCGCCAGGAATGTTGTCAGTCCAGCGCGAAGTTCGGTCCCGATTGTGGACTTGCGCTCACTGACGTGAAAAAGTTCGTCCATGCATACCCTTTCCTTGTTCGGCCCCGAGTTTAGGCCGATTGACACGAACTCAACTACTATATCGCCTTTGAAAGGTTGATGTTCCTCGCATGTTGATGTTCGGCGCTTTGTAGCAGACGGACGGTATTTTTCGCATGAAAATGTGTGGGTACCGTATACTTAAGCAGTTACAACGACCCCTATGGAGGAACGTATGATTAAAGAGCTCTGCCACGACGAGGCTGTTCTGTCCCAGCGTTGCGAGGTCGCGACCGTCGAGGACGAGTCGGTGGCACAGGACCTGATCGATACCATCAAGTCGCTCGACGATGCCGGCTGCCTTGCCGCTAACCAGATCGGCGTCACCAAGAAGGTCTGCGTCTACCTGGACGATGCCGGCGAGCCCCACGTGCTCTACAACCCCCGTTTGGTGTTTGGCCTGGGCGCCAGCAAGATGGAGGAGAGCTGCCTGACGCACGAGGAGGTCACCAAGTCCACGCGCTATATCAAGTGCAAGGTTGCCTTTGACCAGATTGTCGACGGCAAGATGAAGGAGTGCCGCCGTGACTACGCGGGCTTTGAGGCACAGATGGTCCAGCATATGATCGACCACTGTCTTGGAAAGTTGGTCTAAGGGGACCAAAGCACCGCACCTTGCCGCTCAATCGTCGCTCGCGTACCTTAAGTACGCTTCGCTCCTCTTTCGTGGCAATCTGCGGCACTTTGACCCCTTAGACGACCTGCGGGGTTAACTTGGTTGAGTTTATCCAGCTTGAATAGTCCGGGCGTGACATTGTTGTCATGTCCGGGCTTTTGTGTTTAGCGCCTTTTTGTTTGGAGACAATGAACTTGGCAGGAACGTAAAGCTAGGAGGCGCTATGTGTACGAGTATTCGATTTACCGATAATTCTGGCCACATGTATCTGGGCCGCAACCTCGACTGGAGCTTTGACTACGGCCAACAGGTTCGCGTGATGCCGCGCGGATTTCACATTCCGTATTCGTTTATCGACGACGCGACAGCGGCACACGCGGTGATCGGTATGTGCATCGATTACAAGAACTACCCTATGTTCTTCGATTGCGGCAACGATACGGGCCTCGCCGTGGCGGGCCTCAATTTCCCGGGTTATGCCGAGTATGCCGAGGGGCCGGTTGATGGAAAGATCAATATCGCGGCTTATGAGTTTCCCCTGTGGGTGGCAGCGACGTTCTCGACGGTCGATGAGGTCGAGGCCGCGCTGCGCGACACGGTGATTGTTGCCAAATCTGCAGGAGAGGGGCTGGGCGTGTCGCTGCTCCATTGGATTATCGGCGACAGCCAGCGCAGCATCGTGGTCGAGATGATGGCTGATGGCCTGCATGTATACGACGATCCGGTCGACACCCTTGCCAACCAGCCGACCTTCCCGTGGCACATGGAAAACCTGCGCACCTATATCACCGCCACAAGCGATTTTCCGCAGACGGCGAAGTGGCGTGGCGCCGAGCTTAAGCCCTATGGAGCCGGTGCCGGCATGCGCGGTATTCCGGGTGACTGCTATTCGCCGAGCCGTTTTGTAAAGGCGGCGTACCTCAATGCCAATTACCCGCAAAAGGAGAGCGAGACCGAAAACGTCGTCCGCATGTTCCGCTCGCTCGAGGGCGTGGTGATGATCGAGGGGGCGTCCAGGATGGGCGATGGCAAGTTCGAGAAGACTATCTACACCGGATGCTTTAGCGCGCGCACGGGCAATTATTACTACGCGATGTATGGGGATCCGTCGATTCGCTACGTGAGCCTGATGGATGCCGAGGGCGCAAGCCCCGATAGGCTCGTGGTTCCCGAGCCGCGTCGTTCGTAGCCGTTAGCTTTACTGCAATGCAAAGCGGCCCTGCGTCTCTCGTGAGGTGCAGGGCCGCTGTCGTTGATTTGTGACGTCGCTAGAAGTTGGCGTCGTTGAGCTGGGTGCTCTCGAGGCCGTCGAGCTGTTGCTGTTCGGGCGTATCGGCGACGCTCTCGAGCAGCTCGGTGGGATCGACGTTCATGTTCTTGCCGGCTTCGTTGCCGTTGACCAGGTCGTCCGAGAAGATGTCGACTTCCATTTCCTCAGCTTCCTCGATCTGAACTTCGAGCGGCACCTGGGTGCGTACGAGTTTGACTGCCGGACGCATACGGGCAAAGAGGGGCACGTACTCGATAATGATGGCCGAGTTCTCGAGACCGTACCAACGTGCCGGGCTTCCGCAGGCGCGGCGGACGGCGTACTTGATGGCCATGACGCGATGGTCGTTGCGGTTGATGTCCGTTTCGGGGGCAAGCATCTTGCGCAGCATACAAAAGCGGAAGTCACCCACGTTGCCGCGTGTCTCGTAGATGGAGTAGGTGTGATGCTGCGGTGGCAACTCACCCGATGCCATCAGGTCGCCAACGATCTGGCGCAGGTAGGCGTTGATGCGCTGATTGACCTTAAAGCCCAGGTCCAGGCGCACGCGGAACAAAAAGTCCGTGCCA
>CABUWR010000023.1 GCA_902495265.1 uncultured Collinsella sp.
CTGGAAGACCTGAGCAACAAGGCACAGGAGCTTGGGGGTAAGGCCCAGGAGCTGGGCGACACGGCTCAGAACCTCGGCGATACCGCACAGAACCTGGGCGATATGGCAACGAACGCCTGGGGTGCCCTGCAAAACGGTATTTCGGGCGCGCAGGGGAACTAGCGGTCGAGCGGCTAGAGCCTTAGCAGTGCAAACAAAAACGGGACGCAGGATCGCGTGACCGGGCGCGTAGGCGCGTTGGTCGGCGGTCCTGCGTCCCGTTTTGCTGTCGATTACAGCTGCTCGGCCGGACGGTCGGGCGAGCTGAAGCCCGAGTCAAATGTGACGACGCACGAGGCATCGGGCCGGAGCTCGTGCACGATGCGCGTGACGAGCTCCAGCAGCTCCTCGTCGGATATGTCAAAGCCGTCGGGACGCACCAGGTCAAACGAAACGAACCCGTCGTGCTCGTGCAGGTCGTGGATGGAGAGCGCGGGATCGATCTGCATGATGCCGCGCTTGACCCAGCCGCGCAGGTCGTCGCCGGTGGTGGCGATGGGGTCGCAGTGCAGCGTGATACCGATGCCCATCTGCCGTTTGATATCGTGCTCGATGGTGTCCAGGATCTCGTGATGTTCAAACGCATCGCCCTCGCCGGGCATTTCCACGTGTGCGCTGGCAAACTGGCGGCCGGGGCCGTAGTCGTGCACCATCAGGTCGTGTGTGCCTAGGACCTGCGGATACGACATGATCTTGTCGCGGATTGCCTGGACGAGCTTGGGGTCGGGCGCTTGCCCCAACAGCGGGCTGATGGCGTTGCGCACCAGGCCCATGCCGCTGATGCAGATGAAGATGCCCACGCCCAGGCCTGCCCAGCCATCGAGGTCAAAGCCGGTCGTCTGCGAAATTAGCGCTGCGGCCAGGACCGAGCCCGAGGTGATGACGTCGTTTTTGGAGTCCTGCGCCGTGGCGATAAGCGTCTCGGAATCGATGCGGTTGCCCAGCGTGCGGTTGAACGCCGCCATCCAAAACTTGACGAGCATGGACAGGACAAGGGCTGCCATGGAGAGCGCCGAATACGCGGTGGGGGAGGGCTTGATGATTTTGGTGACCGACTCCAGGATCAGGTTGATGCCGACGGCGCAAACGAGGACGGCGACAAACAGTCCCGCCAAGTACTCGTAGCGGCCGTGGCCATAGGGGTGCCCTTCGTCGGCCGGGCGGCTGGCAAGGCGGAACCCGAGCAGGCTCACGATGTTGCTCGAGGCGTCGGAAAGGTTGTTGAAGGCATCGGCGATAAGCGAGACGGAGCCCGCGAGCAGACCAGCTATGCCCTTGGCCAGGCACAGCGTGATGTTGAGGCCGATGCA
Source organism: uncultured Collinsella sp. (assembly GCA_902495265.1). Taxonomy (GTDB): domain Bacteria; phylum Actinomycetota; class Coriobacteriia; order Coriobacteriales; family Coriobacteriaceae; genus Collinsella. The sequence continues at coordinate 1,350 of CABUWR010000023.1, forward strand.
GATGAGGCTTGCGGCAAAACCCGCGTTGGTGCGGCAGGAGGTATCGACCGGCTCGCTTTCGCTGCCAGGAACAAGCGTATGTACCAGCCGATTTACAAATAGCATGGCGTATCTCCTCGCATTCTTATTAAGGGGATAGTGTAGCTCGCGCAGACGCAACGTATACCGATGCTCAGAAAATGCAGCAATGGTCTGCCGGCGCTAACGGGCGCGTGGCGGAGGGGGCGACTGTCCGCGCGCCTTCGAGTTCACTGCGCCTTCCCGTTCGACCGAGTGCTCCATTTTGGGCCACATGGGTATGGGCACGCGCCGATTTGCTCGACATACTTAATGTCGACAGCCCTGTGCAAAGGAGGACGTTTCCATGGACGAGATGTTTGCCATTAAATGCCAAAACTGCGGCGGCCCCATGTATTCGCACCAGGCAAAGCGCAGCTTTGAGTGCGCCTATTGCGAAACGGTTATTCCGTGGCAAGCGGACGCCGGGGAGCCCAAGAGCGCCCTGGGTATCCGTCATACGCCGCTGACGGTGGTTGACGGGCTGCTCAAGCTCACGCACGTCTCGCAGCTCGAGCGCCCGGAGGACCCGGACTGGTATTTCTTCAATGCGCACTGGCGCAATCAGTCGGTTCTGGAGCATCTGCTGTGGGAAGATCGCGGAACGGCGCAGGAGTTCCAAGAGGCGACGCACGTGAGCATTCCCTGCCCCTTCTGCGGCGCGTCCTTTGAGGGGTCATCGACCCAGCGCGTGTTTGAGTGCCCGTCGTGCGGCAACAAGATTGGCGTGGCCGACCTGCTCAAGCCCGGTACGTTTAGCAAACGCCTGACCATGGGCGTGGGTGCCGAATACGTTCCCGAACAGGGCGTCCCCTGTGAGATATCGCCGCAGCAGGCGCGTGCCAACGCGCTGCAGCTGGTGCGCCGGTACCCCGACGCCTTTGCCGGGCACAACGTGGAAGACGCGATTCAAAATGACATGATGCTCTTCTACTTCCCCATGGCGCTCGCGGACTTGCGCATGATGGCGTCCTTCCCGGGCAAGGGGCTGAGCAAGGAGACCCTGGTGTACTACGAGGTGCTCGACTGGGCGTATCCGCGGGCAAACTACCTGGACGTTCGCCTTATGGGCATTTTGGAGCCGTGGGAATTTGGCAAGGTGGGGCCGTTCGATCCTGCCATGCAGGAAGGTGACTTCCGCGTTGTCTCCGTCGATGCGTCCACCAAGGACCAGGTGGTCATTGATAAGCTGGCGCTCGACGTTGCAGGCAACGATGCCGAGGCGGTGCTGGGGCTCAATAAAAAGAGCATCCGAACCTGGGCGCGCAAGGTTCGCAAGCATAAGGACGGCCTGGTGATGGTGCCGGTCTACTTTGTCGATCGCCCGGCGTCGGATAGCCGCGACGGCGAGCAAGTGCGCATCGCCGTGAACGGCCAGACGGGTCGCGCGGCCGCGGTGGTGTTTAGCGACAAACGCGAGACGCATGTGGTGGCACCGCTCAATCCCAACGTGATGCTGTCGAGCGAAAGCACCGTGCACGCCACGCCCATCGAGGTCAAATACGTTAAATCGCCCTTCCTATACCAGATCGTACGTCGCGGAGGCGGCGAGCAACCGCGGCAGGCGGCGGCAGCTGCCGAGGGCTCTTACCGAGAGGAGAAGCCCAAGCGCAAGGGCCTGTTCGGCGCGCTATTTGGGAAGTAGGGGGGCAGTACGGGACAGTGCGCAGTAGTGCGAGCTGTCCGTCGTAGTAGATCTAAATAAACGGTGGGACGGCTGCAAAAGAGCCGCCCCACCGGGTAAAATCAAGGTGTGCCGCGGAACCCGCTCCTCAGTCGGTCAACTTTGGAAGCGCGGGCAACGCAGGTGCTAATGTCTAAAGGGCCGGCTGCAACCGGCCCTTTTCTGCGGCAGCGGGGATTCGAATACCAACACGGTGTTCGGCCCCACGGTACTTTGCTCTGTGACGAACGGACCCATGACGGCGCATTCTGTAATCATCATTTATGCGGTCCCTTAATCATTTGCGTTGACTGACATTGTCTTCGTTGAAGGCGTGTCCTAAAACAAACACCGTTCTATCAGCTCTTTACCGCGTAGGGTGTCGATCCACTCCTGTGGAATGGCGTCGATACCGTATGCCGTGCCGGCGAGGGCGCCGGCGACGGCTGCGGTGGTGTCGGCGTCGTCGCCCAGGTTGACGGCGGCAAGCACGCAGCTTTTGTAGCTGTTAGTGTTGACAAAGCACCAGGTGGCTGCCTTAAGGGTGTCACGCACGAAGCCACCTGACTCGATCTCCTGCTCAGGCACGCCTTTCAGATGGAGCGCCCACGAGGGGAGCATGTCATTCATCACATCCCTCATCAGCTCGACAAATATGATGCACGCGTCGGTTGACGTTCTGTGGGCGTGCGTAATCGCGGAGACCTTGCTGACCTCATCGTCTGTTGCATCGGTGAACGCCAGGGGCGCGATGCGCATGAGCGAACCGTTGCCGTTGTCGCGCTCGCCAGAGCCTCCTTTGCCGGCACGCAAGGCGCGGGCGGTTGTGCCGCCATAATCGAAAACGCCGTCGATCGTATACTCGCCACGGGCAATCCAACTTACGAACTTATCTCGCATGTCCTCGGTGTCAATGCGGCCGAGCTCTCTGATGGAGTCGCTGGTGGCGAGCGTCATAGATGTGTCGTCGCTCCAGGTGCCCGCGGGCTGCCCGTGCGTGCCGTAGCCGATCATGTCCGTGCATTCGAACGTTCCGCGGGGCCTGAACTCGTAAGGAACGCCCAGCGCGTCGCCGACGGCGAGCCCATAGATGCAGTCGCGTAGCGCTGGTTTCGACGTGTGTCTTCGTTTCGTTGTAGGGGGCGCTGGCGAGATGAGCCGAAATCCCTCTGAATCGCTCTTGCGTCGTGCGGCCATGTCCTCGGCAGAGCGCACGTTAGGTGCGCTTTCGGTGATGGCCTGATTGATGCCCGTCATGGAAAACTCCTCTTGCACTTCGGATTGGAGATGCGTGGCAATCAGCGGCAATATGTCCAGCTCGATTCGCGACGCAGTGCGTCGCGAATCGAGAGAACTCAATGGTCAATATGTCAAAATGGTATGCATAGACGTCTCTTTACACGGCAACAGGCATTTCTTTCGGGCGTCCTGCCTTTGGTGCGTCGGCGAGTCGTGCCTCGATGGAAGCTTTGGACACCATGCGCTTGGTGCCATCCTTCCATGAATCCAACAGTCCTGCATTTATCAGTTGCGATACCCGTGCTGAGCTAACACCGAGCATACGCGCGGCATCCGCTGCGGTGACGGCGGGGATGTCGCCGAGTTCGCGACTGACGGCCACGGCGATAATCTTGCCACCGTGCTGCGGCTCGTGGCCAAAGTCCGGCGCAGGCAGGTCGACGCCTCCCATTAGGTGGTCATCGACCATGCATGCGAGAAAATCAGCGGCGCTTTCGACAGCGTCGTTTAGGTCGGATCCGAACGTTCCACCTCCGCCCAGCGAGCCACATGGCACAGCGTCGACAACGCCGTCCGAATCAAAGAACTCGAATTCCCATACGTAAACCATGTAAGACCTCCTCTAATGGCGAATAATACGAGGCGTACTCCTAGAAGCATTGCCAGTCGCATCGATGCGGCTGATCATGTCTATCTTAAAGCCTCGCGCGGACTCGAATTTCAATGTCGCCTAGCGCCTTCGTGCAGGATTCCCGAAGTGACTAAAATGTGACCATAGAGGCAGTTTTAGCGAACCCCATGGGAGTGACACGCATGGACAACAGCACCTTGTTGTTCCAGGACAAAGGTTCGGGCATGTTTAAAGACGTCAAGATCTAGCCTAACCGTATCGAGGTGCTCAAGAATGGTACTTTCGGCGGCAAGCATATCGAGATTGTCTACCTTAAGGACATCACGGGAGTCAACAGGATCAAGGGCCGCGACGTTTTTCTGCGCAACAGGTTGTTGACTGCCTGTGTCTTTAGCCTGAGTAGCCGTGCGAAGGCCCAGGAATTTGTGAACGCGCTGAACATGGTGATGTAGCTTATGGCGGCGTTCGGGCCAAGGTAAAAATTGGGGGCGCAGAACGGTGCTCTGCGCCCCTCATCGAGTCGATACGTCCGAAAGTGCCGGTTGGCCTATTCGCTATCGTCCCCAGCGTTTTCGCGGTCATTGGCAAACATTGCTGCGCCGGCGACCGTCGTCGCCACGGCGGCAGCGGCGAGCCCGGCGGCGATGCCAGAGCCGTCGCCCGTGCCGGCGAGCTTCTCGCCCGAGCCCTTGCTCTTGTTGCCCTTGCCGTTCTTGTCGGCGCTGTCCGTGGTGGCATCGTTGCCGTTGCCGCCGCCGGTACCGTTGCCGGTGTCGCCCGCGTTGCCCGAAGTCATCACAGTAAAGCTTGCGGCTCCGTCGGTGGCAAGCGTGTAGTTTTGCGCCGCGTCGCCCAACAGGCCTTTCGCACGCACCCAATACGTCCCCGCGGCAAATGCCTCGCCCTCGGCCATCGCCGTTCCCGGAGCGCCGTTCGCGTCGTGCACAAACTCGAGCTGGGCCGTGCAGGCATCGGTTTCGAGCTTGCCCTCGAGTGATGCCGCAATCTTGGCGCGCACGTCTTCGCCGGCCTTAAGGCCTTCGAGTCCCTCAAAATGGGGCGTCAGCGCGCGTGGATTGATATCGATGGGCACGGAGCCCCGCAGCTCCGTAACGGTCTCGTTGCCCAGGGCGTCGACATCCACGTATTCGATGGCAAACGCGCTGCCAGAAGCGGCCACGTTGAGTACGTTGCTGCTGTCGACAAGGCGGAAATGGCCCTCGCCAACGGTCTTGCCATCTTGGAGCGAGGCATCGCTCAGCGAGTCTCCATACGTCATGTGCATGCGGTCCGGGAGGCAGCATGAAACTGTTGGCTTGTGCTTCGCGTCGTAATTGCGTTGGTAGATGCTCCGGGCCAGTGCCGAATCGACAAAGTCGGACGCGATAATGCCAACGTGCTTGAGGCAATCTGACTTTGTTTTATCGCTGCCGCTGGGATTGATGTACTGGCTCTTGTACAGATGCTCGTTGACCACTCGCGCCGCGGTAAAAGGATTGCTTCCTTGTTTGTAATTCGTGCAACTGGTGTAGTTGATAGACCAGCAGCGTTCCAGGACTTGCACCTTGGCGCCATCATTGTCCTCGACGTCCACCTTGTTGCGCGTGAGATTGGTCGTCTCTCGCAGCGCCATATCGACCCAGCTAATCTTGTCGGTTCCGGTGCATTCAAAATGGTCCTGGGCGTATACCTTGGTGCAATAGGGCTCTTTGTCGCCCGCATTGCCCGTAGTCTCAAAGCCTCGCGCGTCTTGGACGAGGCACATCGACTGCCCGGAATGCACCTTGATTTTGTCGTCCCATTGGGTGAGATCGAGGCCCCACGTGTGGCCGCTTACGCTGTTGCCGGCGAGTACAAATCGACGCAGCAGGACGATCTTTCCGCGCACCTCGTTCAGTGTGGGGATTCGGCTCGACGTGTAGAACAGATCGGGATTATCGTGCATAACCTTGGCGAAAGCCGTCGTAACGCTTTCGTCGGTAGCCTCGTCGTTGCCTCGTGACGCAAGCATGATGAGCGCTTCTGACGGGTTTTCGTTCAAAAATGTTTTGAAGTAGTCGATGACATTGGAGAGATGCATAAAGCCCCCGTCTTTTTTGAGCAGGTAGCATCTTCCATGGTCGATACCGGGGTCGCCGTTCTCGTCGTTCCTTCCGAGTCGGATATCAAAATAGCGAATGCCTTCGAGCAACTGCGTGGGGATGTAATCCTGCTGGCATTTTACTTGCGAGGATTGGGGCTCAGTGTCGTTGTCCACGCTGCAGGTGCCCGAATCGTGCGTACCCGGGATGCTCAGTTCGTCGAGGTACTTGTTGTCGTCGACGTATTTCATCCAGCATGGTCCGTCGACGTAGCTGCTATACGTGGTCCAGTCGATACTTCTAACTGTGGTATTGATCTTGCCCATGTCGTAACCGACAAGTTCTAGCTCCCACGGAATGCTCTTACTCTTATGGCAGATCTTATTGTTGTCCTGGTCTTTGCCGTTCGATTCTATTGCCAGGTACTTAATGTCTTTTTTCTCGGTTTCTTTCTCGACCGTGCGGTCTCGAATGATATAGGTTCCGTTTGATTGACGTTCGAACGCAAAAGCGCGGCTGGGCTTGTTGTCATACTCGCCGCCCCATACGTGGATGACCTTTCCATCTTTGTCCGAGTCGTCGTCGACCGACCAAATGCTGTAGCCCGTCTTTTTATGCTCTTCGAAATTGAGCAAGGTGCGGATAGCATACCAGTTTGTATCGTCATTCTTGGTCGTTACGTTCTCAAGGATGAGCTTGCTGGACGTGCCGTCGTTAAACAGGTGGCAGACGTTGCCGCGAACGTTGCCGTCTTGGTTGACGCTCGCGGTGCGAAAATAGCCCGCGGGGCGAAGGCGAATGACGAAATTGTCGAGGCTGTCCGACGGTGCGGGTGTGTTGTCTGCAAATGCCGTTCGCAGGGGAATGCCCGGCACTGCGGTTTCAGGCAGGCTTGCAAGTGGTGACAACGCCGCAAGCCCTAGGCCCAGCGTAAACGCTCGGCGGCTGATGGCATGGTGTTCGGTCATATCTCCTCCGTTCGCAGGGTGCGGTTATGCACTTGTTTTGGTCACTATACTGCCCAGATGTTTAAAGATGCTGGTTTAATTGTCTGCGCGGCGCAATAAATCGGTGGGCGGACGTGTTGGGGTGTTTGTCGTTTTCGTACTGTTGCCACATTTGGGGCGGTTCCGGCGTCCGGCGTCCTCGCGTTCGTCGGCTACCGGCATAAGAAAAGGAGGGTCGGTTTACCGGCCCTCCCTTGGTACGAAGCGCTGGGATACCGTCGCTTGTTTACGCTGCGCCCGTGTTTCCCGCTGCGCTCGCCAGTCGCTTAGCGTTTAATCTCGATATCCTCGAGCTTAACGTCCATGGCCTCGGTCTTGGCCTTGGCGATGTCGTCGGCAAACTCCAGGGACTTCATCATGGTCTCGACGGCGTCCTTGTGCTCCTCGACATTGTCGATACGCACGTACACGCTGCCGCCGTCAACGTCGGTGAAGTACTCGGTCGTCACGCCGCCCGAGTGCGTAAAGTAGGCGCTGCGCCAGGTCTTGCCGTTGTACTTAACGGGATCGCTCTCGGTCCATCCGGAGTTGGCCTTCCACTTTGCCTCGTAGTCAAACAGTTCATCGGCGTTCTTGTCAGGATCGAAGACGGGGATGAAGCGGTCGCTGGCATGCTCGCTCTCGGTGAACTTAAACTGGGCCCTGTCGGCGGTATCGCCTGCGACGTCCGTGATTTCGACGCCCTCGGGGACTTCGACCTTAAACCAAATGAAGTCGGTCCTCATATCCACGGCTGGTTTTTCTGCTCCGCCGCCACCGCCACTTCCGGTAGCGCCGCCGCTGCCACCGCAGCCCACCAGGGCAACTGCGGCAAAGAGGCTGATGCAGAGGGTGAGAATCGCAAAGGCCTTCTTTTTCATGGTCGTGTCCTCCTCGATCTGTAACCGCCCATGGATTACCTGCCTTTACTGTACGCGCGGGCGGCTCGTTCAGGTGGGCCATGTGTCCCATTCTGGGGGCCTGATTTGCGCCGACAAGTGGCAATATGCTCGGGCGTAAAAGAGGGGAGGGTCGGCCGATCCAATCCTCCCCTGGCTGGGCGTCCGATCATTTAATGAATGCGCACGCGATGCTGCGTGCGAGCCCCTAATGCTTGATCTCGATGCTCGAAATCTCGACTTCGCGTGCCTCGGCAACTGCCTTCGCCATGTCATCGGGAAACTCGATGGAGTTGAGGAGCGCCTCGGCTTCTTTCTTATGCAGATCGAAGTTCGAGATGAGAACGTAGACGCTTCCCGGCTCAACGTCGGTAAAGAGGAGGGTTGATACGCCGCTGTTGTCCTCGTACGTTCCGACGAGCCACGTCCTGCCGTTATACTCGACGGACCCGCCATCCTCCCACTGGAACGTATCACCTTTCTTTTCTGCCTGGTCGGCGTGGGATTCCTCTGCCGTCAGCGCTTTTTTCCAAACGGGGATAAAGCGATCGGCCGAACCGTTCTCGTCTTCGGGGAAGGTGAGCTGGACCCTGTCGGCATTCTTGCCGGCGGAGTCGCTTACGCCAACGCTCTCGGGCATCTCGACCTTAAACCAGATAAAGTCGGTCTTCTTGGCGACGGGAGCTTTTTCCTTGCCCTCGCTCTTGGATGCGCTGCTGCCCCCGCCTCTGCTTGACGCACTTCCGCCGCAGCCTACAAGGGCGAGTGCGGCAAAGAGGGCGATGCAAAGGGAAAGGATTGATAGGGTCTTTTTCTTCATGGTGGCGTCCTCCTTGTCTGCCGATGACATCACGGCGCCGCGGTTTGTTGGAACCGTTGGTGTATGTTGCTATTCGCAAGTGTGGCGGATGTCGTTGTGTGTGGTGCGGCGATACCTCCGTTCTTAGTTTTCGGCCGTTGAGTGGCCGTGCCCCAACGGGTTCCTTACTTATAGATATGCCCCAGCTTGTGCTGCCCGGGAGTCTCGAAAGGTGGGCCATGTGTCCCATGTTTGCGTGTGCGGGCTTGCCGCAATGTGGGCCTGGCGTTGGGCAAGCGTGCGGCTCGGTTGATTCTCCCAATGTTGCGCAACAGCGATGTCGGTTTAAGGTTTTAGACTTGGCTGTGACAAAAGCTAAACCACGAAAGGTCGAACGATGTTCTGTCAAAAATGCGGACAGCAAGTGCCTGATGGATCGACGTTTTGTACGCACTGTGGGGCCTCGCTGGCGGGTGGCTCCGCGCCGACGCCTACGGGCGCTGGTCCTTCCTCTGCCCCGGGCCTGACCCAGTCGATGCCGCCGGTCGCGCCCGCGCCTCAAAAGCCTAAGAGCAAGGCGCCGGTCATTATCGCGGTGGCGTGTGCCGCCGTGGTACTCCTCGGGGGCGGCACGGTGTTTGCGCTCACGATGCTTAACGGGTCCAAGAGCTCTGACACGCAGATTTCGGTGATCGATACCGGTTCTTCTGACGAGAAAGATTCTTCTGCCAAGAAGAAGAGCGACAAGTCCAAGACCAAGGAACCCTCGTCGTCCGATGACGAGGCCGTTCCCGAGGACGAGTCGGCATACTACGGTTCGGGCGATTCGGACGATTACCTGACCGACGTGCATACGTACACGAACGACCTTCACCCTTATAGCATGTCGATTCCCAATCGCTTTGAGATGGAAGATACTCCCAGCGGCAGTGGTGCCAGGTATGAGGATCCGGAGACGGGCTTTGTAATCAACCTGTTTGGCTACATCAACATTAACGACGAAACTGCACACGAGATGTTCGTCGACGTGGACACCTCGGGCAAGGCCGACCTCTATACCGCAGAGGGCGACAACTGGTACGTGGTCTCGTGGTGTGAGGACGATACGATCATTTACGAAAAGACGATCGTCACGGATTCGACGATTGCCACGGCGCATTTGGAGTACTCGACTGCAAACCGCGACATGGGGTCGAAGATTATCGACACGCTGCTGCCGACGTTTCAGGTGGACTAGGCGCCCGTGCCTATAGCCGGCAATCGGAAACAC
>CABUWR010000024.1 GCA_902495265.1 uncultured Collinsella sp.
ATCGCCGCCTTCCTGGCCTCGATGTCGTGCTTCACCCTCAAGTCGACACGCATAAAAAGCCTCCCATTTCTCATGTCCAAGAAATGGGAGGCAGTTCACACTACGTGCGGCGGGGGTTCTTTCATGTCCGAGGACGCGCCGGAAAGGAAGGTCGCCCTCGGGCCGGACATACAAGACAGCTTACGCGACGGTGTAAACCCAGTTGTGCTTATCCTCAACAGCACCAGACTGGATGCCCGTCAGAGTCTCGCGGAGCTTCTTCATCACAGGACCGATCTCGGTGTAGCCAGCCGGGAAGGTCACAGTCTCGTCGGCACCGTAGACCTTGTTGTCGATCTCACCGACCGGGGAGATAACGGCAGCGGTGCCGCACAGACCGCACTCAACAAAGGTGCCGGCCTTGACCTCAGCCCACTCGACGGGACGCTGGTCGACGGTCATGCCCAGGTCCTCAGCGACCTGAACGAGCGAACGGCGGGTGATGGAGGGCAGGATGGAGTCGGTGTGCGACTGCGGGACGACAAGCGTGCCGTCCTCCTTCACGAACAGGACGTTGGCGCCACCGGTCTCCTCGACATAGGTGCGGGACTCGGAGTCGAGATACAGGTTCTCGGCATAGCCCTCGCGGTGAGCCTCCATCGTGGGCTTCAGGGACATGGCGTAGTTCAGGCCGGCCTTGATGTTGCCGGTGCCGTGCGGTGCGGCGCGGTCGTACTCGGAAACGCGCAGCTTGACAGGCTTGAGGCCACCCTTAAAGTACGGACCGACCGGGGTCACGAGAATGCGGAACGTGTACTCAGGAGCGGGAGCCACGCCGATTACGTCACCGGAGCCGATCATAAACGGACGCACATACAGGGTTGCACCGGAGCCGAAAGGCGGAACCCAGGCGGCGTTGGCAGAGACGACCTGCTTGACGGCCTCGACAAACTTGTCCTTGGGGAACGGGGGCATCTCGAGGCGCTGCGCGGAGTTATACATGCGCTCGGCGTTCATGTCGGGACGGAAGCAGACGATGCTGCCGTCCTCGGCGGTGTAGGCCTTCAGGCCCTCAAAGACCTCCTGGCAGTAATGGAAGATGCCGCCGCACTCGGAGACGTGCAGGGTGTGGTCAGTGGTCAGGCCGCCCTCGTCCCACTCACCGTCCTTCCAATGGGCCTCGTAGCTGTAATCGGTCTTCATGTAGCCAAAGCCGAGGCTACCCCAATCGATATCCTTCTTCTCGACAGTCATATGTCGCTCCTTACATACACGGTTGCATACTCGCGAACCCGCACGCAAGGACCGAAGCCGGCCGCGTCGCAACGTCGCATACCCGGAAGCGTAGAGCCGGGCAGGACACGCAGGCAGCATCAAAGCCGATGGCGCGTCGATTCGCATGCAGGTGATTGTACTCCCCGCACGCCTTGGATAAAACGCTTTTCTTTAACTAAGTAAAGTATTTTCATTTGCCTCCAACACAAAAGGCCCGCCATCGAATCCGATGACGGGCCTTGGAATTAACGTCCGAAAACAAGCTCGAACTAGGCGTTCTTTTTACCGAGCTTAGCCTTAACCAGACCGACCACGGTCGGGATGATCGACACGGCGACAATCCCGATGATCAGCAGCTCAAAGTGCTCCTGCACAAACGGAATGCCACCAAAGAAGTAACCCAGCAGCGTAAAGACCGTCGACCAGGTAATGCCACCCAGCACGTTAAAGACGACAAAGTTGCGCCAGTGCATGCCGCCCATGCCGGCGATAAAAGGCACAAAGGTGCGGATGAACGGGAAGAAGCGACCGAGGAAGATGGCCAGATGGCCCCACTTATTCAAGAAATCCTCGGACTTTTTGATGCGCTCGGGCGTCATGGCCTTTACCTTGCCCGAGGCGATGATCTTGCGGCCAAAGAAGTGGCCAATCATAAAGTTGCACTGATCGCCCAGGATGGCTGCGGCCCATGCGGTGGCCAGAAGCGCAACAATGTTAAAGCCGCCATTATGGGCAAAGAAGCCCGAGGCAAACAGCAGCGAGTCGCCGGGAAGGAACGGGAAGAACACCACGCCCGTCTCGATAAAGATGATTAGGAACACGCAGCCGTAGGCCATAAGCGGGCCGGCGGCGATCCAGCTAGCGATCGCGGTGCGCGGGTCCTTAAGCAGCTCAGCGATAAAATTGATGAAACCCATGAAGTAAAACCTCTCAGTTGTGGGCGCGGACACGTCCAAGTTGACCAGTATACGGTTGCAACGCGGCCATGCATACGACCGCACAAAAGTGTGACTCCATTACCAGCAAGTTTGCATAACTGACACCTGTCGCGCAATGCCGCCAGGATCGCCCTTCCTAATCCCTAGCGAATCGCTATACTTTAGTGAATCGCATTGTCACGGCGCTAAGGGAGGGCGGCCGGTGAGCTTTATCAATACCATTCGCGAGGACATCAAGACCGTCCAGGCGCAGGACCCTGCCGCGCAAAGTGCCCTGGTCATCTTCCTTTCCTATCCTGGCCTGCACGCCAAGTGGAACCACGTGCCCGAGCACTGGCTCTGGGAGCACGGTCATCGCTCACTCGCCCGTGTGCTCTCGCAAATCACCCGCCACATCACCGGCGTCGAGATTCATCCCGCTGCACAGATCGGCAAACATTTCTTTATCGACCACGCCATGGGTGTCGTTATCGGCGAGACCACCATTGTGGGCGACAACTGCGTGCTCTACCAGGGCGTCACGCTCGGCGGTACCGGCAACGAAACCGGCAAGCGCCACCCCACCCTGGGCAACAATGTCACGGTGGGCACGGGCGCCAAGGTGCTTGGCAACATCCACATTGGCAACAACGTCAAGATCGGCGGCAATTCGGTTGTCGTCAAGGACGTGCCCGACAACTGCACCGTCGTTGGCGTGCCGGGACGCATCATCAAGCGCAACGGCTGCCGCGTGTTCGAAGAAAGCTTCGACGCCAAGCAGCATCGCGAGTACATGCCCGACGATGCCGCCGAGCAGAGTGCCCTCAACCGTCAGGGCATCACCGAGAACGCCCGCCGCGTCAAGGAACTCGAGCGAGAGGTGGCCGAGCTCAAAGCCCTCGTCGCCAAGCTCGTGGACGAGCGCTAGGGCCGCGGGCAACTGCCGCAGCATGAACGCCAACACAAAAGGCGCGCCGGGGAATCCGCCCCCGGTGCGCCTTCTTTTCGATGTGACATGCGGGACTGTCCCTTTGTCACATTATGCGAACTGGCTCAAGTAGAGGTCGGCGTAGGCGCCCTCGGCAGCCAGCAGCTCCTTGTGCGTACCCTGCTCGATGATATTGCCGTGATCCATGACCAGGATGAGGTCGGCATCGACGATCGTCGACAGACGGTGCGCGATCACAAAGCTCGTGCGCCCGCGCATGAGCGCATCCATGGCACGGCCGATGGCGAGCTCGGTGCGCGTGTCCACGCTCGACGTCGCCTCGTCCAGGATGAGGATCGCCGGGTTGTTGAGCAGCACGCGCGCGATGGTCAGCAGCTGACGTTGGCCCTGGCTGATGCTCTCGGCATCGTTAGCCACACGCGTGTCGTAGCCCTGCGGCATAGTGCGCACAAAGAAGTCGACCTGGGCGGCACGCGCGGCCGCGACAATCTCCTCGCGCGTCGCCTCGGGACAGCCATAGGCGATGTTCTCGGCAATGGTGCCATCGAACAACCAGGCGTCCTGCAACACCATGCCAAACTGCTGGCGCAGCTCGCCGCGATCCATGCGGCTCGTGTCCACACCGTCGAGGGTAATGCGGCCACCGTCGATCTCGTAGAAGCGCATGAGCAGATTGATGAGCGTGGTCTTACCCGCACCCGTGGTTCCCACCACTGCGATCTTCTGACCCGGCTCGGCGGTAAACGACACGTCGCGCATAAGCGGCTTGTCGGGCGAATATCCAAAGCGCACGTGCTCAAAAGCGACACGGCCCTCCACCTTGCCCGGCAGCTTGGCGGCGGCCGCCGGCAACGGATCGGCTTCCATCTCGGACTCGTCGAGCAGGTCGAACACGCGCTCGGCGCTCGCCAGCGCGCTCTGCAGCGAGTTAAAGGTAAACGACAGCTGCGTCATGGGCTCGGACGCCTCATAGATAAACTGGAAGAACGCCTGGAACACGCCGACGGTCATATGCCCGGCAACCAACATGCTGCAGCCCACCAGCGCAATCACGATCTGCGCCAAGCGGCCGATAAAGCGCACCGCGGGACCGACGGCGTTAATCATAAAGTCGGCCTTGGTGCTCACGCGCGCCAGCTCCTTCGAAGCCTCGTGTACCTCGGCAGAGCTCTGGCGCTCGCGGTTAAACGCGCGGATTACCAGACGGCCCGAGTAGCCTTCCTCGACCGCGCTCGTAATCTTGGACACCCACTCCTGGCGCTCGCCCGTCACATCGTGCGTGCGGCGCGAAACGACCTTCGTCACCAGCAGCGAAAGCGCCGTAAAGAACAAAAAGACAAGCGTGAGCGGCACGCTAAACACGAACATCACGCTCACGGCGCCCACCACGGTACCGATCGACACCAGAAGCTGCAGCAAGCCGCGCTGCATGCTCTCGGACATCTTGTCCAAGTCGTTGGTCGCACGGCTGACGACCTCGCCGGGACGATGCGCATCAAAGTAGGCAAGCGGCAGACGGTTGAGCTTTTGTGCGATGCGGTTGCGTAGGCGCAGGTTGAGGCGCTCGGCAACGCTCGACATCAAAAAGCTCTGGAGTGCGTAGAACGAGGCGGCGGCGGTCCAGATCATAAAGTAGATGAAGATGGTCCTGCCGCAATTCTCCCAGGTAATGCTGAAGGTAGTGTTGTTGGCAAACGCCAGCTTCATGTGCCCCCACAGCTCATCGACCACGCGGGCGCTGTAAGCCGGCGCCGCGGTGTTAAAGATGACATAGAACACGATGCTCGCGAACACGATATAGAAGCGCCAATGGTCGCCGGCGGCCTCGCTCCACAGGCGGCGCACCGTCGCCCAGGTGTCGCGGGGCGTCTCGTCCTCATCCTCGTCGTCAACGTCGCGCATACGCTCCGCCTCGGCGCGGGCGCGCTCGTCCTCGGCGCGCTCGTTTTCCTCGTAGAGTGCCTGGCGGCGAGCCTCACGCTCCGCCGCTGCCTTGGCGGCTTCGTCCAGGTCGGGCGTGGCGCCCGTCTCCTCAACTGTCTCTGCAACCGCGGCATCCTCGACGATGGCCTGCTTTTTGAGCTCCTCGGTCATGCTACTCACCTCCCTTCATCTGCGATTCCGCGATAGCGCGGTACACCTCGCAGGTTTCCATGAGCTCGTCGTGCGTGCCTAGGCCCACGATCTCGCCGTCTTTGAGCACCACGATCTGATCGGCATGCAAAATAGTCGAGATGCGCTGGGCGATGATGAGCACCGCGGCATCGCGCGTCTCGTCCTGCAGCGCATGGCGCAGGGCGGCATCAGTCTTAAAGTCCAGGGCCGAAAAACTGTCGTCGAAGATATATAGATCGGCGCGCTTCATGAGTGCGCGGGCGATCGCCAGGCGCTGGCGCTGACCGCCCGAAAAGTTCGTGCCGCCCTGGGATACCGGCGTATCGAGCCCCTGCGGCTGGTCGAGCACAAAGGTGCTCTGGGCAACTTCCAGCGCATGGAGCATGTCAGCCTCGGTCGCGCCCTCGTTGCCAAAGCGCAGGTTGCTCGCCACCGTACCCGAGAACAGCCACGCCTTCTGCGGAACGTAAGCGATATGCCCGCGAATCTCACCTTGCGAAAGGTCGCGCAGGTCAACGCCGTTCAGGCGAATGGCGCCCTTCGTGGCATCGTGGAAACGCAACAAGAGCTTGGCCACCGTCGACTTGCCCGAACCCGTCGAGCCTACAATCGCGGTCGTCTGTCCGCGGCGACAGGCAAAGCTCAGGTCGCACAGGGTGTCCTCGTCGGCATCGTCAAAACGGAACGACATATGGTCGAACACGGCAACCGCATCGGCACCGTCAACAGGCTCCGCCGCGCACGTATCCAGCGTAGCCTTGCCGTCCACGATGCTCGGCTCGATTTCGAGCACCTGTTGCGCGCGGTTGAGGCACGCCGCGGCGCGTGGGAGCGTCAGAATCACCATCTGCGCCATCATCACAAAGAACAGGATCAGGATCGCGTACTCCAGCACGGCCGAGATGCTGCCGATTTGCATGGCATGGACGCCCACGCGGTTGCCGCCCACCCACAGCACCGCCACCTCGGCGATATTCATCAAAAAGAAGCTGGAGCTGTCGAGACCCACAAACAGGTGGTTGACCTTGATGGCGTTGGCCGCGTAATCGCTAAACACTTCGTCCAGGCGCTGCTCCTCGTGGCGCTCCCTGTTAAATGCGCGGATGACGCGCACGCCCACGATGTTCTCGCGCAGCACCACGTTCATGCGGTCGATAAAGCTTTGCAGGCGCATAAAAATCGGCGCGGCGTTAGCCACCGTAAAGACCGCCGCCACCAGCACGATCGCAACCACCACGCCCAGCAGCGTGCCCATGGCGGGATCGATGAACCAAGCAAAAATGATGCCTGCCACGGCCAAGAACGGCACCGGCAGCACCAACTGAATCGTCTGAAGGACAGCTTGCTGAATCACGTTGATGTCGTTGAGCGAGCGCGTGATCATCGAACCCGTGCCAAAGCGCTCAAAGTCGCTGGCGGACAGCTCGAGCGATTTGTCGTACACGGCATTGCGGATATCGCAGGCCACGTTGGCGGCCAGGCGCGCCGAAAGATAGCAGCCCAACACCGTGCCGCCGCTGGCCATGCCGGTCGCGATAAGCATGTACAGGCCGTTGCGTAATATATAGTCGACATCGCCCGTAGTAATACCGGTGTTGACCATGTTCGCCAGCATCGTGGGAACCAACAGCGTACCGACGTTATCTATCAGCACCGCAAACAGCGTCACCGCAATCAGCCCGCGGTACGGCCTCATAAACCTCATTAAGAGTCGCATGTGTCCCCCTCGCCCTTATCGTCAGCCTCGTTCTCGGCGGCCACTTGCCGTTTAAATGCCTCGCACTCTTCGTTAAGAACATGGGAGAACTTACCGACCAAGCGCATGATCTCGCGCTGTTCCCACGGCTCGAGCGCCTCGAATGCCTGCTGCTCGGCTTTTTGCGCCGGCAACGCGTAGCGCTTGGCAAACTGCACGCCTTCTTCGGTCAGTCGCAAAACCTTGTTCTTACGACTGCCCTCGGCAAACTCCAACGTCGCAAGCCCTCGCGCCCTAAGCGTTTTAATCGCCGAATTGATGGTCTGTTTGCTGTAGAACCACTCACTCGTCAGCCGACTCACGGCAACGCTTCCGCCCGCCGCACTCGTGTCGACGAGCATCCAGTAGGCGCAGTCCGAAAGACCGCAGGCGCGCGCGAACTCCGAATAGATACGGTCAAGCCCGTTGAGCATCCGGTCGAAATCGACCGGGCTAACTGCACTATTCATCTCTCCCACCATTCGATAGTCCGAGTTTTGACCAATTTATATCTCTACATTAGTCCGAGTTTTGACTATCGTCAATACGCTCGTTATATATGGCCAGCTCTACATAAGCATATCGACAAAAAAAGACCGCCGGCGCGGGGGCGGCGCCGGCGGTTGCGAGAGAATATCGATTGTTGGCTGTTAAGCGGCGACGGCCTCGTAGACCGTGGCGCCCGAGAAGCTGTCGTGCAGGCTCTTGCCGCAGATCCACGGCAGTTCGACGACCTCGCAGACCGTGTTGACCAGCTCGGAGCAGTCAGTAAAGTGGCCCTTATCGTTGAGGGCCTCGCAATCCTGAACACGCCAATAGCCATCGGTGTGCGTGATGTAGTACTCGTGATCGTTAATCGACACGAAAGCGCGCGTCTTGGAACGCAGCAGCTTCAGAAATCCTTCGAAGTCGGTCTCGACGACATCTCCAGCCTGGAACATGATGTTACCTCCTGGCCCGGCGCCACCATGGCGCGTTGATAAACGTTGGTACTCCTTTAGTAAAACCTTTATCAGAGCTTATGCGCGCATCATTTAGGCAAGTGGTAAAAAACCGCAGGGTAGACGGGATAAAACGTTTAACCATCCCACCGGTTTGTCACATTCTGGCTGAAGTTTTATGCAAACCAACTTTTCCACTTGGTAGCTTGCATTGTTTGGGGCCGACGGCGCGATTACGGCTACGGCACGACGGGTAAGAACGGAGCATCTGCAATGTCATCGCTAGGAGAACCCATGGAGACCATCGAAGCGCTCGTCCATCGCCGTAGCTGCCGTAACTATAGCGATCGCCCCGTCGAGGCCGAAAAGCTCGCACGCATTATCGAAGCCGGCCAGTACGCGCCGAGCGGCATGGGACGCCAGCCGGTCACGTTCGTCGCCGTCACCGACCCCGCAACCGTCGAGCGTCTCTCGCAGCTCAACGCCCAAGTTATGGGCAGCAAGGGAGACCCCTTCTACGGCGCCAAGACCGTTGTGGTGGTGCTCGTCGACCGCAGCGCGCCCACGCACCTGGAAGACGGCTCGCTCGCCATGGGCAACCTGCTCAACGCAGCTTATGCGCTGGGCGTCGATTCGTGTTGGATCCACCGCGCGCACGAGGTCTTTGACTCATCCGAGGGACTGGAACTGCTTGCCAAGTGGGGCCTGCCCGCCGACGGAAGCCTGCGCGGTGTGGGCAACTGCATTCTGGGCTACGCCGAGGGCACGCTTCCCGAAGCAAAGCCGCGCCGCGACAACGTGGTGTACGTCGGGTAGCCAAGGAGTGTCCCAAACTGCCGGCAGAAAAGGACTGTCCCTTTCTGCCGGCACATATTTCTCCGCAACTTATATAGACGTCGAGGTTCCCGCGCCCTCGTTCGTTTGAGTCGTTTCGGCGCCGTCACCCTGTTCGTCCTCGTCCTTTTGGGCATCGGCGATCGTTGCGGCAGCGGCAACAATACCGCGCTGAGGCGCCACGCCCGTCTGTGTCTGAGCGCCCTCGACAAGCTCCGTGCCGGCATGCGCGAGCTCAGCAGACTTAAACATCGCACTCAGGTCGACGCCGCCGCCAGCGTAGCCGAGTGCGGCAAGTGCGATCACAATCACCGCAACAACAACTGCAATCGGCACATATCGATGCCACCCAGCGGGATTGAGCCCACTGCGGCGGGCAGCACCGCGGCTGATATAGCCCAGCGTTCCGTCGTGCTTGAGCTTAGAGCCCACCACGCGCTTGCGCCCCCGCAGCGATGACTCGGCCTGCATGGCCAAGCGAGCGCTTGCCGAAGGATAGCCGTATTTGGTGCGCTTGAACGAACCGTCGAACCCCGACGCGTGCTTGCCCCACGTCCGGGACGTCGTACGGCGGTTAACTGGAGCCGCGCCCCGTCTATTCCGGTTTGGTTTTGAAGTCTCCGCCATACGCCCCCGCACGCCGTAACACAATCGAAACATCACTGCTTTGGACTGTAGCACACGCGCTGCACGCGGTCACGGGCGCCTCGCTCAGCGGTCGTCGTCCTTCAGCAAGCGCCACAGGGTCGTGCGGCTTATCCCCAGCACCTCGGCAGCGCGGGTCCGGTTGCACTGAAGGTGGCCTACGACCAGCCGCGCGATGTCCCGTTCGGTATCGGCCAGTGGACGCAGGATATACAGGTCGCTGTCGAGCGTCGGAGCGCCAAAGGTTGCGGTTTTGATGACGTCCTCCTGGGCGAGCACCTCCTCTGCCACCGCGCGCTCCGCCACACCCGACCCTACTAATATATAGAGTCGTTCCGAGACCTCGCGAAGCTGCAGATAGTTGCGTGGCCAGCAATAGCCGTTGAGCGTCGAGGCAGCCTCCTCGGACATACTCGGAGCGGCAGTTCCAAAGACATCTGACAGATATGACAAATACTGCGCAACCTTTTTCGATGCGCCACCCTGCTCGGCAATCGCAGGCGCCACACTTACTGCACACGCCAAGCGCTCGGTTACAAAAGCGGCCTGATCGCTTTCGCCACCGCCCGGCATATCATTTGCCGTCAGAACCACATGGCAACGCGCGGCCAGCGCCGTGTCGGTCATCGTAGAGACAAGCTCGCGCAGACGCTGCGGCGAAAGTGCATGCCAGCCGCCAATACAAAGGGTCAGCCTTGCCTGGAACAGCGGCGATTCCGAGCTTTTGAGTAGATGGCGCCAGCCGCGATCTGTGAGCTCGTCAAGTACCACGGACACAAAGGGTTCGTCAGCATAAGGCCCATCCAGATAGAGGCGTTTTGCAATCTCTGACTGGCCAGCACCCAGTTCGCCCTCCAACATGAGGGGCACACCGCGGGCATAGCTTTCGCAGACGGGGCCAGCGACCGCAGCGGCACCCTCGACAATGCCATACGCGCTTGCCTCGTAGCGCGCCTCGACCTCATCTGCGTTAAGCCACTCAATACCCGCGTGCGCCGCCACACCGTGCACCTCGCGGACCACGACCACCCAAAGCGCGCCGTATTCCTTGGCGACCGGACGCACCGTGAGGCTCAAGCGCCCTCCCGCATGCCCCATCACCAGGCGCGTTCCGTTACCCACGCGCCCCAGGCGCTCGGCGACAAATGCCGCGACATCTTGCTCGAGCGCGACATCATCCATGGTCGAAATCGCCGCGCGTCCATGCTCATCGATTGCCAACGCCGAGGCCCCGGCAGCAGCCAAGGCCTCGATCAAGATGTTCAGCTTGGCATCGCTATCCATGATTTGCCCCGTCCGCGGCGACGTGCAACCGACGACGGTCACACGACCAAGTGTTTCAAAATTGAACGATATTACTCACCAAACACTATAGGGCAAAAGTCGCCGTCCTGCGAGTATATGAATTGCCCCGCATCGCCATCCTGGCGGGGCGATAAGAGCTCTTCGGGACCTATCAACCTGCGGACA
>CABUWR010000025.1 GCA_902495265.1 uncultured Collinsella sp.
CAGCTCTTTGTTCGTCATAACTCCTCCTTGTATTGGGTATCTCGTCTGGTTGTCATATCAGCTCACGCCGCGCACCTATTGGGCATCGGCCTTGCTCTTCTCATGGCCACTCACCGCAGCACGGACATGCCCGCGTGCCTGTTCAAGAGCCGCCGCAGCCTGCTCGGTATCGCAGTCCAGCAGTACCGAGACAATAGCGGTTTTTACGTGGCCGCCGGCATCTGCAAGCGCCTGAACAGCGCGCTCGCGCGTGCAGCCGGTCGCCTCCATCACGATGTTCTGGCCGCGCACCACCAACTTCTCGTTCGTCTGCTGCACATCGACCATCAGGTTTTGGTATACCTTGCCGATCTTGACCATGGCACCGGTCGAAATCATGTTGAGAATGAGCTTTTGAACCGTTCCCGCCTTGAGCCTCGTTGAGCCGGTCAGCACCTCGGGACCGGGCACGGGCTCAATGGCAAGATCTGCACTCTCCCCGATCTTCGACCCTTGGTTACAGGCAATTGCGATGGTCTTGCACCCAGTTGCCTTGGCGTACACAAGGCCGCCCACCACATAGGGAGTACGACCGCTTGCCGCCAGGCCAACGACAAGATCCTTGTCCGAAAGTCCACGCTCCCGCAGGTCGCTCGCGCCAAGCTCCTCGCTGTCTTCGGCACCTTCGACAGCCTTGATAAACGCCGTCTCGCCTCCGGCAATGAGCCCGACAATCAGATCGGGTGACACACCAAACGTGGGCGGGCACTCCGAAGCGTCGAGCACGCCCAGACGACCACTGGTGCCTGCACCCATGTAAAAGACGCGCCCGCCGCGCTCGAGTGCCTCAGCAGCCCAGTCGATTGCTGTGGCAACCTGGGGCAACACTTTCGTGACCGACTGGACGGCACGAAGATCCTCATCGTTCATCGTCGTGACGATTTGCAGCGATGTCATCGTATCGAGGTCCATTGACCTTTGATTACGCTGTTCAGTCGTGAATTTTGTTAAATCGAGCATTTCATTCACCTCATCTTTCCTGTTTCTCGATGTAGTTTTGCTTAATGACATGCGTCGCCCGCTCGTAGTCGCTGGCAACGTAAGCAGCGTACAGGGCATCGACAACCATAAGCTGGGCCATACGCGAGGCCATGGCACCGCTGCGGACCAAGGGCTCGCTTGCAGCAACGCCGAGCACGGCATCGGCCATGGTGGCAAGCTTGGACGATCCGTCTACCTTGGTCACGGCCACAACGGGACAGTTGTGACGTTGAGCCTCGACGGTGCAGTCCAGCACTTCTTGCGTTAAGCCCGAGTAGCTAAAAGCAATGCCGATATCGCCTTCGTGCATGTTCTTGGCGCACAAGAGTTGGTCGTGCCAGTCATCGTACAGATGGCATTCCTTGTCGACACGCATGAGCTTTTGTGCCAGATCGTGAGCAACTAAGCGAGAAGCACCAATACCGAACAGATTGACCGCGCGTGCCCGCTTAAGATGGGCCGCGCATCGCTCCAAGACGGTGTAATCGAGCGTTCGCGCCGTCGCCTCGATTGTGCGCACGTTGCTTTTCATCACCTTCCCCACGATACGTTCGACGCTGTCGTCCATGGAGATGTCCTCGAGGGCAACGTCTTTCTTGTCACCCAAGAGCGCCAGTTCGGCAATCAGTTCGCGCTGGAACTCCTTGTAGCCCGCAAAACCCAAGCGCTTGCAAAAACGCAAAATGCTCGAGGGCGAGGAGAACGTGGCATCGGCAAGACCGCGGACGGACAGCCCGACCACCTCATGCGGATGAGCACTCACGTATGCGATGACATTGCGTTCCGCCGGACTCGCGCTGAGCTCACGCTCGCGAAGCCTTAAAAGCAATCCGTTTGTCATCTCAAACACCTCCGTTGAGAAGAATTAAAGACCAACGAACGATTCGTACCGGATATAAACAGCTTTTACGGTACATTGTGCCGCATCGTGGCGCACAAAGGGCGAGCGTTCTACCGCTCGCCCCTCAAATCCGACCGCTCGGAAATACGCGCGACACAAAATGATTCATCGAGGTCGCATTATTCGTAACAGGGTTGTTAACGACGTTTCGCATGGGCGCCAATGGGACAGGTCGCGCGCTGAACCAGTACCGCCGCCAGCAGTACCAACAGCATGGCGGCAATGTAGCCAGCGGCGTCAAAGCCCAAATCGACTACGTCGAAATGCCTTCCGGGAACAAAAATCTTATGCACCTGATCGCCGACGGAGCAAACGACGCAAAAGGCTAAGACAGACACACGCCACAATCGAGTGGGCGACACGCGCTTATCCAAGCACACCACCGCCAACGAGGCAAACAGCCCAACAAAGAAGAACTCAACGGTATGTGCGACGCGACGAATGTTGGCACCCATCCACAGACGAACGGGCGCAAGCGGGTCGGGATGAACGGTGGCAGTCGTTGAGCCCGCGTCCCCGACGGCATCTCCCGCCTGGGTCTCCCCCGCAGTCTCGGACTGCACGCTGACGCTTTGTCCTTCCACCGCGCGCGCAGTGGACTCGCTGAGCGACGACGTCTGCTCCACGTTTTGCTCCGTCAGCATCCAAATACTTGCCAGCGTCACGACCAGCAGGACAACCGAAATCCATCCGACTATGTGCTTCACACGCGCCAAGGGCTAACCTCCGTCATTTTTTGAGCAGCAGCGAGTGTACCCCCAAATGCAGTTGTCGCCGTAGCGAAATCCAAAATGTTCGAATCGGGGCGCCAAAGGACCGTGGCGCCCCTACTCCATCTCGCGCATCCAGCGATCGAACGTCCCCACGCACACGCCTAGCCGCTTTGCCGCCTGACTCCGCGTGATATCACCCGCCTCATAGGTATCGCGCACCAGCTCGAATTGCGGAGGACAGGGCTTGCGGGGCCGGCCAAAGCGCACGCCGCGCGCTCGTGCCGCCGCAATGCCCTCGGCTTGGCGCCGGTGAATGTTCTCGCGCTCCACCTGCGCCACATAGCTCAGCAGCTGCAAAACAATATCGGCAATCAACGCACTCGTCACGTCCGACCCACCACAGTCTCTGGCGCGCGTGTCGAGCAATGGCATGTCCAGTACCACGATGGCGGCGCCGAGCTCTTTGGTTATGCACCGCCATTCCTCGAGGATCTCGCTGTAGTTACGGCCCAGCCGATCAATGGAAAGTACCACCAGCACATCACCGGAATCCAACGCGCACAGCAGCTCGCGATACCGCGGTCGATCGAAGTCCTTGCCGCTCGCATGGTCGGCAAAGATATTCGCCGGTTCCACGCCATAGGCGCCCAGTGCATCCAGCTGCCGATTCAGATTTTGATCACGCGAGCTCACCCGCGCATACCCGTACACCGTTGTCATCTCATCCCCGCTCTCTCGTAAACCTCCCAAAAAGGGACAGGTTTATTTTGGTAGGTTTTAACTCCCCTATAGCAGGCAGAAGACGCAAGCGCGCGGGCGGCAAGGCGATTGAACCGCCACAAAAAAGGCGGCCCCAAAAGGCCGCCCCGTTCTCTATCAATCACCAAATTCCGGCTAATGAATAAGCCTGAAATCCAAGTGCCCGCGCGTGGTGTTGACGCGCGATACCTCGATGATCACGCGCTGCCCCAGCTCATAGCGGGTCCCCGTGTCGGCGCCCGTGAGCGTGAGCGCGTCCTCATCAAACTCGAACCACTCGTTGCCCAGGCTCTTGATCGAAACCAAACCCTCAACCTGTGTCAGATCCAGGCGCACAAAGAGACCCATGCTGCTGACCCACGAGATCGTTCCGGCGTAGCGCTCACCCAGGCGGTCCTCGTAGTACTGGGCGATCTTGATCTTTTGCGTCGCATGGCTGGCGGCGTCGGCCGCACGCTCGGCATCGCTGCACGCGCGGCAGATTTGCGGCAGGATGCGCGGCAGGGACTCGCGACCCTTACCGATCAGCCGCGGCGTACGCACCAAGGCGTCCTTGCCGCCCAGCTGCTCGTAGGCCAGCTGCAGCTTGAGTACGCGATGCACCACCAGGTCGGGATAGCGGCGAATGGGGCTCGTAAAGTGGCAATAGCACGGTGCGGCAAGTGCAAAGTGACCCTCGTTGCGCGGCTTGTACAGTGCGCGCTGCATACTGCGCAGTAGCAACGTGTTGACGAGCGGCGCGTTGGCCGTACCGGCTGCGGCATCAACCGCCGCCTGCAGCTCGTCGGGGCTTCCCAGAGCAATGCCGGACGCGCGGCGGTCATCGATGATGCCCAGCTGTGCCAGCGCCACGGCGGCACCGTGCAGGCTGTCGGGACTGGGATCGTCGTGCACGCGATAGCAGGCCTCGATATCGCGGTCGGCCAGCCACTCCGCCACGCACTCGTTGGCCAGCAGCATGGCTTCCTCAATCAGCGACGTGGCGCACGAGCGCTCACGGGCCACGATCTGCACGGGCACGCCGTCCTCGTCCAACAGTGCACGGATCTCGGCCGTGTCAAAGTCGACCGAACCGCGTGCGCGACGAATACGACGGCGAAGCTCGGCGAGCTCGTTGGCAGCTACGAGGAAATCCCCCAAGTCGACGTTATAGCCGCGAGCGGTCTCCTCGCACGCAAGCCCGCGCTCGAGCGCTTCCTCGCGCGAGGCTTCAACCGCGGCAACATCCTCGGCGGCACCCTCCAGCACCGAATACTCCACCGCACCGGCACGCACCAGCAGCGCCTCGGCGCCGTCGTAGTCCATGCGCACGCGCGAGCGGATCACGCTGGGATAGGGATCGTAATGGCGCACGCGACCCTGCGCGTCGAGCTCAATGTCGACGGTAAACGCCAGGCGGTCCTCGTCGGGACGCAGCGAGCACAAATCGTTCGACAGGCGCTCGGGCAACATGGGCAGCACGCGATCGGCAAGATACACCGACGTCGTGCGATGGCGGGCTTCCAGATCGATATGTCCGTCCCAGGCAACATAGTGCGAAACGTCGGCAATATGGACACCCAGCTTGTAGCCACCCTCGGGCGTGCGCTCCAGCGAGATGGCGTCGTCAAAGTCGCGCGCGTCGACCGGGTCAATCGTAATGACAAAGCGGTCGCGCAGGTCTCGGCGGAGTGGGTCCTTGAGTGCCGAGGCCACATCGAGCGAAAGTGCCTCGGCCTCGGCTAGCGCGGCCTCGGGATACGTATCGGTATAGCCATAGCGCGCCATCACATACTGAACGCCCAAATCGGGCGCATCATCGCCGCCAATACGGCGCTCGATCGTCACGGTGCCCGATTCCAGGCGCGTCGGATATGTCAGAATACGTGCGACGACCGCATCACCCGGATGAACGCCCAAGCGCTCCGCCGAGGTGTCCTCCGGCAGAATAAAGAAATCGGCCTTAAGGCGAGAATCAAGCGGCTCGATCACCCCGAGCGGGCCGGCGGTCTGGTACGTGCCCACCACACTAATGGCTGCACGCTCGACGACGCCCTCGATTACGGCGCGTCGCTCGCCATGCGGGCTGTTCTTAATGCTCACGGCAACGGTATCGCCGTCCATAATCTCACGCTTGCCGCGGCCCATGACCTTGTAGTCGCCGTTTTCGGTTACAACGTAGGCGCTGTGCTCATGGAGCTGCACGCGTCCGGTCAGACTCGGGCGACGCTCGCTGCGTACCGGCCCGCGCTTATTGCGAGCTCCACGCTTATGCTTGTTATTGCGCCCCATGGCGCCTCCTTACTATCGATGGCCGTTTACACCCCAAGAGTCTACCCAAATGATCCCTAGGGGACAAAAAACGGGCCGCCCCCAAAAGAGACGACCCGTTGAAGGAACGAATTCCAAGCACGCCTACACGCGCAGATAGCGGCGCATGGCGATGGCGGAACCAAAGAGACCGATAATGACGCCGACCAGAATCAGCGCGGCGTAGGTCACCAGGTAGTACTGCATCGGCAGCGCAAACGACATCCAGCCGATGCTCTCCTGCAGACGCGGAACCATCAGGTTACGCAGCAGCTCCAGCACGCCGATAGAAAGCAGCGAGCCCAAAATGGCCTGCAGCACGCCCTCGGTAATGAACGGCCCGCGAATGAAGCCGTTGCTTGCGCCCACCAGACGCATGATCGCAATCTCACGACGACGCGCCGTAATGGACAGGCGAATCGTGTTGTTGATAAAGATGAACGCGATAAAGGTCAGCAGGCCGACGAGCACCACGGCGGCGATACGGATGTAGTTCGTCACCTGGAACAGGCGGCTCACTTCCTCCTGGCCGTACAGAACGCTCGCGTTGACGTCGCCGTCGTCCGCGATCTTCTGAAAATCGGCGTTCTTCTTGAGCTTCTGGGCCGTGCTCTCGACCTTGGACGGATCGTCCATCTCGATGGCATAAGAAGCCGGCAGCGGGTTCTGACCGTCGAGCGCGCTCATGGTAGCGTCGGCGTTACCCGACATCTTGCTCGTGTACTCGGCCAGCGCGTCGTCCTTGTCCTTGTACGTCACGGACTTGACGTTGCTCCACGTCTTGAGCTCAGCCTCAAAGGCCTGAACATCTGCCTGGTCGGCGTCATCGCTAATAAAGGCGTTGATGACGACCTGATCCTCGACGGTGCCGATCACGGAGTTCAGCATCGCGGAACCCATGATGAACAGGCCGATGATAAACAGCGAAAGGAAAATCGTGATGACGGCGCCGAGCGAGGTGGTCCAGTTACGGAAGAAGTGGCTGATTGCCTCTTTGAGCGAGTAACCCACGTTAGTTGGTGCCATAGTTGCCGTAACCTCCCCTCTCCTGGTCGCGGATTACGTGGCCGCCCTCGAGGGCGATCACGCGACGGTGCATGCTATCGACCATCTCGCGGTCGTGCGTAGCGACGATCACGGTGGTACCGGTGCGGTTAATGCGCTCGAGCAGCTTCATGATGCCCAGCGAAATCGCCGGGTCGAGGTTGCCCGTGGGCTCGTCGCAAATCAGCAGCGGCGGGCGGTTGACCATAGCGCGGGCAACGGCCACGCGCTGCTGCTCGCCACCGGAAAGCTGATCGGGCAGCGAGTCCATCTGGTCGGCCAGACCGACCAGACGCAGCACCTCGGGCACCTGGCTGCGAATGACGCCCTTGGGCTTGCCGATGCACTGCAGGGCAAACGCCACGTTTTCGTAGGCGGTCTTTTGCGGCAGAAGCTTAAAGTCCTGGAACACGGCGCCAATCTGACGACGCAGGAACGGAACCTTGCGGTTCTTGATCTTCATGAGATCCTGGCCGGCGACCAAAATGCGACCGCTTGTGGGCTTGACGTCGCGGTTGAGCGTCGACAGCAGCGTGGTCTTACCCGAGCCGGAGTGACCGACCAGGAAGACGAACTCGCCCGGATAGATCTCGATGTTGATGTCGTCGAGTGCGGGCTTGTTGGGCTGCGCCGGATAGATCTTGGTGACGTGCTCCATAAGGATGACGGGCTCGACACCGGCCTGCTTGGCCATCTTTTTGCGGCTGGCCTGCGGGTCGATGGGCGCAAACACCGACGTGAAGTCGGGGTTGTTGAGCGCGTTGTCGAGGCTTGCGACCTCAGCGGCCTGATCGCGCTCGACCACGGGAGCCGCAGGCTGCGTGGGATCGGGGATGCCGGCAAAAAGACCGGACTGCGCGGGCTGCGGCGCGGGAGCCGCAGGGGCCATGGGGTCGGGGATGCCGGCCATGGTAGGCTGCGGCGTGGCGGCGCTCATCTGAGGCTGAGCCACGCGAGCGGTCACCGCCTGAACGGGCTCAAAGCCGGCCGTGCCGGAAAGCGCAACATCGTTGTTGGGGTTGTAGGCAAAGGGATCTGCCGCCGGCTGTGCCTGATCTGCCGGCCGTGCGGGGATCGGGCTAAACAGCTGATCCTCTGAATCCGGAGTGGCGAAACGACTGCCCGCGACGCTCGGCTGCGTCTTGGGGGCTTCATCGCCCGCACCGGAGGTACGGAAGTGGTTACCCACTGGTGCTCCTTATCGTCGTGCGTTTAAACTACATGAGCGCTTTGTATTTTAGCAGGATTGCCTTTGCTGCACATAAGAAGCATGGCGGGCTTTGGGATCTGTCCGGCCGGGCACAGGGTTACCCCCAAATCGTCCTCGGACATGTCGGAGCCCCCGCTGCGCGCTTCGCGCTGCGGGGGCTCCTCCGCCCTGCGGAAAGATTTGGGAGGTAACCCTGTGCCCGGCCTGCGGCTACTATGGGGCCGGCGCATCTACCTTGTGATGCTGCGCATACAAAGTTGGGAGGGTCTGAATTGCGCTTTGTTGTGCTGGGCCCTTTTCCCAATAGAAGTCCTGCTTGATAAGGTCTCTTTAGAAGTTGCGGTGAAATAGGGACTGTTTTAGCAGTTAAAAGCCCTCATCAGTCCCTATTTCACCGCAACTTATATTGGGACTCATTGTTGCGCAACTTGGGTTTGGGTTTTCGCTTTACAGTTGAGTTAGATGGATGGTTCCAGGCTTGCTGGAGGTTGATATGGTTTGTCCTTATTGTGGTGCTGAGCTTGCTGATGAGGCTCGGTTTTGCGTGGGATGCGGAGCTGCGCTTGCTGATGGGGCACAGGCTATGCCCGTAGCCGAACCTGCGGTTGCGCCGGCACCTGTGGGTTCGCCCGCTCCCGGTAAGAAGCCTAAGAAAGGCGTCGTGATCGCCATCGTCTGCGCGGCGGTAATCGTTGTTGGCGGGGGCGGTGGGCTGGCGTATCACCTGTATCAGCAGCATGTCCAGGAGCAGGAGCAGTATGAGTCGGCGCATTCCAAGCATGCGCTCGTGGTGAGCGTAAAGGCTGAAGGCTGGGACACCGATAACGGCGCTTCGCGTGTGCCGGTGCGCGTAAAGGGCAAGACGGTCGACGGAAAGAAGATCGACAAGGTCGAATATGTCGCTTCCGACGGCTCGGGCATCAAGCTTATCCAGGGCAAGTACACGCTCAAGGCGGCAGGCTCCCCCATCGCCGCCGATGGCACCATCTACCAGGTGCCTTGCACAAAGGCCAAGCTTACGATCGACGACGCCTTTGCTAAGGGCGAAAAGATTGACCTGGGCGAGCTCGCCGAGCAGGATGCGGTTCTGGACTTCACCCCCATCGATGCTGTCGACGTGACCGACGACGAGATCAACGACGCCGTAACGCTCGCCATGGCATACAAGGGCAAGGACGCGCCCAACGTCGATGCGCTGCAACACGCCGCAACGAACCGCCGCGACACCGCCGTCGCGGCCAAGAAAGCCGCCGAAGAGGAAGCGGCGCGCCAGGCCGAGGAACAGCGCAAAGCCGCCGCACGCCATATCGAGGCCCAAACCTTCAGTGTCGACCTGCCCGAGTACTGGGATGGTAGGGTGACAGCAGAAGTCGACGGAGATGCGATAGGGCTGTACTCGACTGCCTTTCCAGATAAAGAGCTTGGATATCTTGCCATGAAAAATGAACCGTATGGAAACGCGGGAGATATCGAGTGCGGCCGTATTCGCGACATCAAGCTCGACGAAAACCACTATGTAAAACTAGTAATTTATCGTTGGGCCTTTGATGCGGGGCAAGACCATTTATCAAAAGCTGAATATCGTCTTAACTTGTGTTCAGATGATGCCGCACGCGAGATAGTCGACCTCCAATCGTTGGGGACGATCTCCTACGACTCCATTCTTGCTGATATGGTTGCGGCAAATGACGCTAATGTCGCAGCGGTATGCTGGCCAGACGACATCTTTGCCAACGCCCTCGCCCCGACCGTGAAGCTCCTCTAACCGTTCCTCCCCCAAACACAAAGCCGGGGTGCCCCCACACGAAAGGCACCCCGGCTTATTTATTATCCAATGCGGGAACGGCTCTCAGGTCAAGGCCAAAGCAAAATGCCTTAGGCCAAGAACTCCTTGGTGGTCGCCACGATGTTGGCGGCGTCCAGGCCGTACTTGTGCAGGAGCTCGGCACCCGGGCCGGACTCACCGAAGGTATCGTTGACACCGATCTTCTTGAGCGGCGTCGGGCACTGCTCGCACAGGACGTCGGCAACGGCGCTGCCCAGGCCACCGATCACGGAGTGCTCCTCGACGGTCACGACGTGGCCGGTCTTGGTGGCGCTCTTGACGATCAGGTCGGCGTCGATGGGCTTGATGGTATGCATGTTGATGACCTCGGCATCGATGCCCTCGGCAGCAAGCTGCTCAGCGGCCTCGAGCGTCTCGCCGACCATCAGGCCGCAGGCGATGATGGTCACGTCAGCACCCTCGCGCATGACGATACCCTTGCCCACCTCGAACTTGTAGGTCTCGGGGTCGTTGATAACCGGCGAGGCCAGACGGGCGAAGCGCATGTACACGGGGCCGTCGCACTCGTAGGCGGCGCGCGTCACGGCGCGGGCCTCGACGTCGTCGGCGGGAACAATCACGGTCATGCCGGGTATGACGCGCATGAGGGCGATATCCTCGCAGCACTGGTGCGTGGCGCCGTCCTCGCCCACCGAGATACCGGCGTGCGTGGCACCGATTTTAACGTTAAGGTGCGGGTAGCCGATGGAGTTGCGGACCTGCTCAAAGGCGCGGCCGGCGGCGAACATGGCAAAGGTGCTCGCAAAGGC
>CABUWR010000026.1 GCA_902495265.1 uncultured Collinsella sp.
CGCCGGCCCGCGGCCTTTGTCAGCCTGACCGATCGCGAGTTCGAAGTCGCCGAGCTCATCGCCCGCGGCCTCGACAACAAGGAGATCGCCGCCACCGCCTATATGGGCGAAGGCACCGTGCGCAACCACATCAGCTCGATCCTTGCCAAAATGGGTCTGCGCAACCGCACGCAGATCGCCATCGCCTACCTGCGGGGGTAATTGCCCGAAGACCGACCGCCCCGGCAAAGAAAAATAGCTGCTACCGATTTAATGCCATTTCAAAACTATGTCGGATTACGGGGCAAAAGTCGGAGCCCTCATCCATAGCCTCATTTTCTGCAAAATGACAGCCCATCTACCTGCGGTTTTATTTTCACGGATATCGGCATGGTTGAGGGCTCGTGACTCAGCCCCGTAAACCGGCATTGTTTTGTTCGGGCGGCCCTGCACGAGCGCCTCCGCAAGTCTCGCGGGACCAAAATGATCCGTTTTCCTCCGCCCGCGGAGATCGGCCGACGGCGCCCGCCACGAAATCGGCCCATCTACTACGTTTAACTCGATACCCCCGACCATAACCGCTTTTCATGAAAACCGCAGGCTATCTACCTGCGGTTTTGTTTTTGCAATTTTCTGTATGGTCGGAGGTTCGCTATCCAGCCCCGTAATCCGGCATGGTTTTGTTCGTGGCGGTACAACCGCGCGTTTAAGCGCGGGGCCGGTGGGGCAGTTTTGCCCCACCGGCCCTATCCCAGCGCTATACCAGCCCCAGTCCAGAGTTATTCCGGTTTGGTTTCTACCGTGGGAGTCTTGTTCGCCGCAACTGGAGTGCGGGCGGTGTCCATGCTCAGACAGTGCTTGGGGCAGCTCTCGATGCACTCGCCGCACACCACGCAGGCGTACGGGTCGATCGACCAGGTGCCGCCTTTGCGATCGACCGCGAGCGCGCCCGCCGGGCAACGCCGCGCGCACATGCCGCAGCAGATGCACACGTCCATGTCATTGACGATATGCCCGCGCAGGCGCTCGGGCGCCGTCAGCTTCTCCTGCGGATAGCACACCGTGACCGGCTGCTTGACCATAGAACCCAAGGCCGTCTTGGCAAATGTCAGTAAACTCATGCCGCGCCTACCTTTCCGTGCAGCTAATGCAGGGGTCGATGGTCAGGATAATCATGGGCACGTTGGCAAGGAGCACGCCCTGCAGCGCATGCGTCAGACCCGCCAGGTTCTGCGACGTCGGCGTACGCACGCGAAAACGGTCCAGGTTCTTGGTGCCGTTACCGCGCACATAGTAATACGCCTCGCCGCGCGGCTGCTCAATCACAACCTCGCCACGCGCGCCGTCGGCCGGCGTGAGCTTGGTGCGCCCGCCGATGCCGTCGTGCGGAATCTTGCCCACAAGCTCCTTGATGATGTCCATGGCCTGCGTGACCTCGGCACAACGCACCAGGCAGCGGGCATAGCAGTCGCCATCGCTAGCAACGATAGGCTCAAACGCGGCCAGGTCCGCATAGGCGCCGTCGCCGAACATGCGCACGTCGTAATCCACGCCCGAGGCGCGACCGAACGGGCCGACCATCGACAGATTAAGCGCTTCCTTCTTGCTAATCACGCCCACGTCATGCAGGCGCTCGCCGCAGCTATTGTCGTCCAAAAACGTATGCACCAGGGCCTCGTAGTCGGGGCGCATGGCGTCAAGCGTCTGGACAATGCCGGCCAGCTCGGAGTCCTCGATATCGTGCTTAAGGCCGCCGATCTCGTTAATCGAAAGGATCACGCGGCCGCCGCAGGTGCTCTCAAAAATCTTGAGAATCTGCTCGCGCAGGGTCCACGAGCGATAGAACAGCGCCTCGAAGCCAAAGGCATCGGCGAGCAGGCCCAGCCACAGCAGGTGTGAGTGAATGCGCGAAAGCTCGTGCAAAATGGTGCGGATATACTGCACGCGGCCGGGCACCTCGATGTCGAGCATGCGCTCGCAGGCGCTGGCATAGCCGCAGCTATGGCCCACGGCGCAGATGCCGCAGATGCGCTCGGCGATGTACCCAAACTGATGCATATCGCGCTTTTCGGTGAGCTTCTCGAGTCCGCGGTGCACAAAGCCGATCTGCGGAATTGCCTCGATGACGCGGTCGTCCTCGATCACCAGGTCCAGATGAAGCGGCTCGGGCAGCACCGGGTGCTGCGGGCCAAACGGAATAACGGAGCGATGTGCCATGGACCTTACGCCTCCTTTTTCTGCTTGTCGCGGGCGGCCTTGGCGGCAAGCGCCGCGCGGACCTTGGCCGCTTTCTCGGGATCCATGGCGGCGAGCTTTGCTTCCAGCTCGGCGGCTTTGAGCGCGGCCTTGGCGGCAGCTTCATCGTGCTGAGCATCGGAGCCGGCAGCCACAGCGGGCTGAGCGACAGTAGCACCCGCAGCACCCTCCCCCGCAGCGGCCGCGGCAGCGGCGGCCTTCTCGGCCGCAGCCTTGCGCGCCTTGGCCTCGGCAGCGGCACGGACCTTCATGGCCTTCTCGCGCGCAGCCTTCACCTCGGGCGTGATAACGCTCATGGGTTCGGCAGTCGAGACCTGGTAGAAAAAGCCCTTAAAGTCGAGCTGCATGTCGGTGATGGCAAGTCCAAATAGGTCGTGGACCTCATTTTCAAACGGGAACACCGCGGAGTAATACGAGCTGATGGACGGAATCTCCTGGCACTGGTCGATGCCCTCAACCACCAGGTTCTCAATCGCATAGCTGCCGTCCTGAGCGATCCGCTCCTGAGCAGCACGAACGTTGATAAACGTATAGACCAGGCGATACGATCCGTCGTCCACACAGCGCTCGGCGTGCATTTGCACAAAGCGCGCGCCGACGCCCTTGAGCGCCTGGACATGCGACAGGAGCTCGTCGATCCCGACGGTGGTATAGATTGCCTTTTGCATTACTCGGCCTCCTTTGCAGCGGCGGGCGCGGCGGACCTGGTGGACACGTTGACCTCGACGCCGTCACCGGCGACGGCCCCGGCCCCGGCCCCCGCAGCCACAAACCCGTCCTCGCCCAGCTCAACGCCACCGTCCCAGGTTGCGGCACCGCCCACGGTGAGCGGGTCACCGCCAGCACGCATCACGGCCTCCTTCTGGTCCAGGATGCCGCACGCCTCCACGATGGCATCGATCACCGTCTCGGGGCGAATGGCGCACCCGGGCGCGTACACGTCCACGGGAATCGCGCGGTCCACGCCGCCGATCACGTTGTAGGCATCGCGGAACACGCCGCCCGAGCACGCGCAGATGCCGCACGCCACCACGCACTTGGGCTCGAGCATCTGGTTGTAGATCTGGCGCACGACGGGCAGGTTCTGGGCATTGACCGAACCCGTCACCAAAAAGATATCCGCATGCTTGGGGTTGCCGGTGTTGACCACGCCAAAACGCTCCGCATCGAACAGTGGCGTGAGCGAGGCCAGCACGTCGATATCGCATCCGTTGCAGCTCGAGCCGTCGTAATGAATAACCCACGGCGAGCGCGACATTTTATGATCCATGGATGCCGCCTCCTAAATAAACACGTCGACGAGGATGGGCATAAGGTTGAGCAGGCCAAACACCAGCGCCACGCCCCATCCGAGCTTAAAGCAGCTGCGCCAGGTGCTGCGGGCAAAGGTGTTGTCGATGAGCACCTCGACAAAATACGTCGCGGCCATCACGACCAGGGCTACGACCCAGCTCACCGGGTTGTCCCAAACAAAGAACATGCCCACCCACATCAAAAACAGCATGGTCTCGCACCAGTGCATAAGGGTCATCTTGGCCAGCGTGCCGCCGCTCATCTCGGTGGCGACGCCCTGGACGATCTCCTGATGCGCGTGATGCGAATACGAAAGATCGAACGGCGACTTGCGCAGCTTGATGGTAAGCACCGCGAGCAGCGCGAGGAAAATGGGCGCGCTGTACACGATGATGGGGGCCGACTGCCCCGTCACGGCGATGGAATCGAAGCTGTCGGTGGCAAGATACAGGCCCACGCTCATCAGCAGAACGGCGGGCTCGTAACTCATAACCTGCAGCAACTCACGATCGGCGCCGACCTGGGCAAACGGGCTTTGCGTCGAGGCGGACGCCAACACCACAAAGATCGCGGCGAGCGTAACCATAAAAGCGCACAGCAGCGTGTTGGAGCCCGACACAAAGATGCCGCCGCCCACCACGGTAAAGATGAGCGCACACGCCATGTAGGTATCGTCCATGGTGTTTACGCTGGCAGGGGCCTTGCGCAGCAGCTTGGCAACGTCGTAGAAGGGTTGCAGCAGGCGCGGGCCCACGCGGCCCTGCATGCGGGCCGAAAGTTTGCGGTCAAGACCGTCGATCAGGCCGCCCACGAGCGGCGCCAGCAAGGCAAACGCCACGGTGCCAATAAATATGCCCACGACGCCCGAGCCCTCGAAATACTTACCGCGCAGCACCGAGGGCGCGCTCATGGCAAGCCGCTCGGGTCCAATCCACGCGCAACACAGCAGCGCAAACAAGATAATGCTGCAGCACACGACGCTACCCGCGGGGCCAATGCGCTTCTCGCCAAGGGCGTCCTCCGAGTACCAATTGCGCTTTTCGGCCTTCACCTCGCGTCCCATCGAGCCGCGGAAATGGCGATATTTATCGGTTCCCACGCCCGAAAGGTACACGTTGACGTGCGGCTTATTGCTCACACGGAATGAAGTCAGCAGCACCACGGCGATAAACGCCACGATAACCACCATCAGATACATGGCGTCCTTGCCGATAACGTACGGCACGCGGCCAAACACCATGGCCAAGTAAGGCGACACCAGACCGCTCGAGATGAGCGGAAACGCCACGCAGCACAGAATCAGCAGCGCGGCGATGGTGTTGAGCGCCATCCATTCGGTCTTATGGACATTGACCTCAACGTTTTGAGCCGTGGGGTCGACGCCCGAAAGCTTGGCGAGCCACTTGCCCCAGAAGAAAAACGTCGCGGCCGAGCCAAAGGCAAGCACCATGATCATGAGCACGTTGCCGGTCTGCGCAAACGCCACCAGGGCGCCCCACTTGGACACGAGCATGCCAAACGGCGCCACAAACATGCCCATGATGCCCAGCATCATCAGACGCGTCAGGTGAGGCATGCGGCTGAACATGCCGTCCATGTCCTCGATATTGCGGCTGCCGATATGGTGCTCGGCCGTGCCCACGCACAGGAACAGCAGCGACTTTGCCACCGTGTGGAACAGGATCAGGAAGATGGCCGCCCATACGGCCTCGGGCGCGCCGACGCCCAGGCAGGCACTGATGAGGCCCAAGTTGGAAATGGTGGAGTACGCGAGCACGCGCTTGGCGTTGCTCTGCGAGATAGCCATGAGGGCAGCGAGCAAAAACGTGATGGCACCCACACTCGTGACCATAAAGCCGGTCACGGGATAGATAGCATAGAGCGGGCTCAGCTTGACCATCAGGAACACGCCGGCTTTGACCATGGTTGACGAGTGCAGCAGGGCGCTCGTGGGGGTGGGGGCAACCATGGCACCGAGCAGCCAGGTATGGAACGGCATCTGCGCGGCCTTGGTAAGGGCGGCGAGCGACAGCAGAACGACCGGCATCACCAGCAGCGCGGACTGCGCGGTTCCGGCGCCGGAAAGCTCGATCATACCCGAGATGGTCAGCGGCATGCCGTTAACGTGCAGGAACATAAGGCCTGCCAAAAACGCGATGCCGCCCAGCATGTTGAGGATGATCTGGGTGAAAGCGTTTTTAATGGCCTCGGGCGTGCGCGTGTAGCCAATCATGAGGAACGAGCACACGGTGGTGATTTCCCAGCCGCAGAACAGCCACTCAAGGTTGTCGCTCGTCACGATGACGAACATGGCCGAGAGGAACAGGAACATGAGCGCCAGGAACT
Organism: uncultured Collinsella sp.; assembly: GCA_902495265.1. Taxonomy (GTDB): domain Bacteria; phylum Actinomycetota; class Coriobacteriia; order Coriobacteriales; family Coriobacteriaceae; genus Collinsella. The sequence goes on from CABUWR010000026.1 coordinate 5,875, forward strand.
GTGGGCGACGGTCGGGCGCGGTCTGCCCGCGCAGCGCGGCCTCGTGCTCGTCATGGGCCTGGAAGTCCTTCATGTAGCCCAGGGCATACACGCAGATAAGGCTGCCGACGATGCCGACGGCGAGAACCATGATCACGCTCATGTAGTCCAGGTAGAGCGGGGTGGCGGTGACGGCTTCGGTCGCGGGCAGCGTCATGGCTGCAAAGGCGAGCGAGCCCACCAGCTGGACTATGCCGAACACCGTGGTGAGCGCGTTCCTATATTTGTACGCGTTGTACAGGATGACGGCGCACAGGATGACATCGATGGCGGAGCTGATGATGGAGAGCACGTGCGAGGCGCCGGGGGCAACCTCAAAGCTCTGCGGACCCGTGCCAAAAAACATGACGGCGACTACAACTGTCACCGCCATAATAATGCCGGAACCTATGAGCCCCACCGCATCGCGGGCGCGGTCACCGCGCGCGAGCAGCATGCCCAGCGCCGGTACCAGCGGAAACAGGGTAAGGAAATACAGTAGCGTCATACCATCACTCCCCCATGCAAAAACGCTGCAATTGTTTAACGTTATAGCTCAATTGAGGAGTAGCAGCGGCAGGTTTTCGGTCAACTGGGGAGTTTTAGGCGTACGGGGCAAGGGCGTGTCCGCTTTGGAGCAGAGAGGCGACGCTCCCCCTATTGCAGCGATGGGCGCGCGGGCACTGCACGCGGTTTATTGGCCACTTTGAAGGATGTCCCGATAGGCACGCGGCGATCCGAAAAGTTGGCACGGCAAGAAAAATGCGCCCCCGTGGGCGCACCATCCCGTTCGCTATTCCGCCTTTTTAACGCGCGGCTTGCGACCCCGCGGCTTATCGACCAGCGCCGCCTCGCCGCCGTCGCGGTACAGGCGGCACCAAGCCTTGACCGAAGACTCGCTGGTGATCTTGTGCTTGATCATGGCCTCGCGAACCGTCAGGCCGTTTTCCAGACGATCCTTAACCACGGCGAGCTTTACGTCGTACGAATAGGTGTGATGGCGAGCGCCCGCGTTGAGCACAGCGTCGGCACCGCCCACGGCATATGCACGGGCCCACTGACGAGCCGTGGCCTGGGGAATGCCGAGCTTTGCAGCGAGGGCGCGGTGACCGACCCCCTCTTGGAGGATCTCGACGGCACGCTGCCTAACCTCGGGCGCATGCGTGCGAGTCCTAGTTGCTTCCGACATACCTGCCACTTCTTAGCCTTAACCGTTAATCTGCTTTCTTACGTGCACGCTAGATAGTAGCATTTTGCTGTTTGCTCAAAGTAGTTAATTAAAATAGACGCGGCGTTATCTGGGCATTTGGCACCAAATTACGACATTTCTTTATCGATTATTTACGCTGGTAGCTGACTCGCAGCTAATCGTCATTCGCTTGTCAACAAAATCGGCGTCTCTTTATGTCCTTTGGTATAGAGGATATGGTTATTAACCCCTCCCCCAATAATTTTGAGCGGCCTGCAGGGCAGTGACGCCTCACTCCTCATGATTACCGCGCATTGCCATCCACCCGAGCAAAACAAAAAGGACGGGACCTGCTGCGCTTGCAGACCCCGCCCCGGTTGACACCCGATGGGACGCAGTCGGGCGAGGCAGGTCCGTGCTGCCGCCCCGCCTGGCCGCGATGTTCAACTACAGCTCGTTGGCCGCGTGATACGCCGTGCGAATGGCGCTCGCGATGTCGGCGGTGCGCTCGCCCGAGCAGTCGCCCACGCAGGTCACGGGCACCGTCACGCCGTCCAGGTCAAACGCGTTGGCCTTGGAGCCCACGGCCATCACCACGTAATCGCAGGCGATCTTCACCGGTTCCTCGGCGCCGTCCTCGGTGGTGCGAATGGCCTCCACGCCCTCGTCGGTAATGGCGGTCAGGCGGGTCTTCACGTGCTGCTCCACGTTGTGCTCTGCAAAGTCGCTCATAATCAGCGGCAGAATGGTCTCGGACTCGCCCGCGGCAATCTTGTCGAGCATCTCCACGATCGCCACCTCGCAGCCGTGCTGCAGCAGGTACTCGGCAGTCTCGGTGCCCACCAGGCCACCGCCGATAACGGCGACGCGGCCCGTAAGCTTCACCTTGCCGGCCAGCACGTCCCAGCTCGAGACGACTTTCTCCGAGTCGGCACCCGGAACGGGAATGACCACGTCGTGCGCGCCCACGGCCACAATCGCGGCGTCGGCGGCGTTGAGGTCCTCAGCGGTAGCAACATGGTTGAGCTCGACCTTCACACCCAGGCCGGGCAGAATCTTCTCGTAGTACTCGACCGAGCGCATGATCTCGTCCTTGCGCGGAGGCGCGGCCGCCAGCACAATCTGGCCGCCCAGATGATCGCTCGCCTCGTAGACGGTCACGTCGTAACCGCGCTTGGCCGCCACGCGCGCGGCCTCCAGGCCGGCAATACCGCCGCCCACCACGGCGATCTTCTTGTCGCCCTCGCCCGGCTTAATGGCGATGGTCGCCTCGTCGCCGTTCTCGGCATTGAGCACGCACGAGATGTACTTGCGGTTTTGAATCGCATCGACGCAACCCTTGTTGCAGTTGAGGCACTCGCGGATGGGCTCACCGGTCGCGGCCTTCAGCGCAATGTCGGGGTCGCACATGAGCGAGCGGCCATAGGCGATGATATCGGCCGCGCCGTCTTCCAGAATCTTCTCGCCGGCCTCGACCGAGACAACGCGGCCGACGGTTGCCACCGGCACGGAGACCAGGGCCTTGACGCGCTCGGCCACGGGCAGCGTCCAGTTATAGGGCATGGCGCCCATGGGCGGAATGGTGTCGCCCATGTTGCCGGTGTGGTTGGCCTGCGCGACCTGGATCATATCGATGCCGGCGCCCTCCAGCAGCTTGGCAAACTCGCAGGCCTCGTCAGGCTGCAGGCCGCCCTTGCCGCGCGGCGTGCCGTCGGGGTTCTCCATGATCACGGGGAGCTTGTACTCCACCATCAGCTGCGGCGCGGCCTCCTTAATAGCGGCGACGACCTCGAGCGCATAGCGAACGCGGTTCTCGAGCGAGCCACCGTACTCGTCGGTGCGCTGGTTGAGGATGGCCGAGCACAGCGAACCCACCAGACGGTCGCCGTGGACCTCGATGGCGTCGATCCCGGCCTGCTGCGCGCGGGCGGCCGAGGCAGCGATGGCCTCCTTAATCTGGGTGAGCTGCTCTACGCTCGCCTCGTTCACAAAGTGCTGCATGTCGTGGTGCAGCTTGGCGTATGCCTGATTGCGGATCTCGTTGGACTCGGCCATCTTGGCGGCAAAGGTCTCCTCGTCGCCGGCGGCCTTGGCCTCCTGCGCGGCCTTGGCGGCAGCCATGGAGCCCATGACCATGCGGCCGACACCGGGCACGTCGTACTCGGGGTGGAACAGCTGTAGCGCGATCTTGGCGCCGTGTTTGTGGACGGCGTCGGCCAGGGCCTTAAATGTGGGGATCTGAGCGTCGGTCGCCAGCTTGGGCGTGGGGCTTGCGGTCATGACGGGAGCGACGTCGCCGATGACGATGTAGCTCACGCCGCCACGGGCCAGGCGCTCGTAAAAAGCCAGGCTGCGTTCGCCAATGGAACCGTCGCGCTCCTCGTAGCCGGTGGTCAGCGGCGGGAACATAATGCGGTTCTTGAGCTCAAGGGGGCCAACCGTAATGGGCTGGAGCAGCTTGGATGCAGGTGTGGTCATGGACATTCCTCTCTTGTAGGCGCGGCGGCGATGATGCCGCGTAGTTGTCTAGAGGATATGGCATGGGGGCACAGCAGCACAACGGAAATCGGCGGACAGCAGGCAGCGGCAGGTGGATGGGGCGGGACGGCCCGTCGGTTTGTCTCAATCTGTAACAGTTACTCAGCAAAACCGGGTCCTACTGTTACAGATCGAGATATTCCTCTCGACCCAACCTCAACAATCTAAATCTGTAACATCTAGACCCACTTTTGGCCCCTACCTGTTACAGATCGAGACAAACCAATCTAATCTGCCGAAAGATCTCGATCTGTAACAGTTACTCAGCAAAATGAACCCCAGATGTTACAGATCGAGACAAACGGGGCCCAACCCACCGGTATATCTCGATCTGTAACATCTAGCCGTCCAAATCGGGTCTAGATGTTACAGATTGAGATTTTGTTTGAGAGGCCGAGAATTGGACCGAAAACACGGTCCCGGAATAACAAAAAAGCTCGCCGGCTAGGCCGACGAGCTGCAAGTTCTTGGTCGCGGGGGCAGGATTTGAACCTACGACCTCCGGGTTATGAGAGTGCTTTATATTATTCCGTTC
>CABUWR010000027.1 GCA_902495265.1 uncultured Collinsella sp.
TCGCCACCGCCGCGCGCGACGTCCAGATGGACTTCACCCGCGCCGAGAAGCTGCTCGCCTTCAACAACCCCATGATGAACATCTGCGTCAACGGCGCGTTCGTCGTCATCATCTACCTGGGTTCCAAGCTCATCATCACGAGCCAGGGCACCCTGTTCGACGTGGGCCAGCTCTCCTCCATCTTTACCTACGGCTTCCAGATTCTGATGAGCCTAATGCAGCTGTCGATGATCTTTGTCATGGTAACCATGGCAGACGAGTCGGCGCACCGCATTACCGAGGTGCTGGCCGCCGAGCCCACGATCGCCAACCCGACCGAGCCCGTGCACGAGGTTGCCGACGGCTCCATCGACTTCGATCACGTGAGCTTTAAGTATTCCGAGCATGCCCGCCGCCAGGCGCTCGACGATATCGACCTGCACATTAAGAGCGGCGAGACCATCGGCATTATCGGCGGCACCGGCTCGGCCAAGTCGACGCTCGTGAACCTGATCGCCCGCCTGTACGATGTCACGGAGGGCACCGTGCGCGTCGGCGGCGTGGACGTGCGCGACTACGACCTGGACGCGCTGCGCCACCAGGTAGCCATGGTCCTGCAGAAAAACGTGCTGTTTAGCGGCACCATCGCCGAGAACCTGCGCTGGGGCGACCCAAACGCCACCGACGAGGAGGTCCGCGAGGCCGCACATCTGGCCTGCGCCGACGAGTTTGTCGACGGCTTCCCCAAGGGCTACGACACCTGGATTGAGCAGGGCGGCTCCAACGTCTCCGGCGGCCAGAAGCAACGCCTGTGCATCGCGCGCGCCCTGCTGCGTCGCCCCAAGATTCTGATCCTGGACGACTCCACGAGCGCCGTCGACACCAAGACCGACGCCAAGATCCGCGAGGGCCTGGCGAGCTACCTGCCCAACACGACCAAGCTCATCATCGCCCAGCGCATCAGCTCCGTGCAGGACGCCGACCGCATCATCGTCATGGAGGGCGGCCGCATCAAGGACATCGGCAACCACGATGAGCTGCTCAAGACGAGCGAGATCTACCGCGAGACCTTTACCTCGCAAAATAAGATGAGTGCCGAGGGCGAGGAGGCGGCCGAGACCGCCGCAGCCGACACCGAGGCATCCGCACCGCAAGCTCAGATCCAGGAAGGAGGCGAGGCGCATGAGTAAGGCAGCTACCGCCGAGCGCGCGCGCAACCGCAAGGGCGGCACCATGACGCGCCTGATCAAGATGCTCTTTGGCTTCTACCCGGTGCTTTTGCCCCTCGTCGTCGCCGGCGTTGTGCTCTGCGCCATCATCAACTCCATCGGCGCGACGTTTCTCCAGAGCGCGCTGCAGGTCATTAGCGAATCGTGGCAGTCGGGCGACTGGACGGCCGCGCAGCCCAAGATCTTGAAGCTTGTGACCATCCTCGGCTGCATCTATGCCGTGGGCGTTGCGTCATCGCTGTTCTGGAACCGCGCCATGGCCGTCATCACGCAGGGCTCGCTCGAGAAGCTGCGTGAGAAGATGTTCAACCGCATGCAGGACCTGCCGATCCGCTACTTCGACACGCACCAGCGCGGCGATATCATGAGCCACTACACCAACGACATCGACACGCTGCGCCAGATGATCAGCCAGTCGCTGCCCAACCTGCTCATGACGATCATCGTCATCGTCACCGTGTTCTTCATCATGCTGTATTACAGCGTGTGGATGTGCCTGGTCATCATTGCCGGCGTCGCCTTTATGACCTTTATGACCAAGCTGCTCGGCTCCAACTCCGCGCGCTTCTTTATCGCGCAGCAGACCGAGCTCGGCGTGGTCGAAGGCCATATCGAGGAAGTCATGAACGGCCAGAAAGTCGTCAAGGCGTTCTGTCACGAGTCCGCCGCCGAGGCCGATTTTGACGAGCGCAACGAGAAGCTCTTCGAGGTCTCGCAGAAGGCCAACATGTACGCCAACATCCTCATGCCGATCCTCGGGAACCTGGGCGACTTGCTCTACGTGCTGGTCGCGCTGACCGGCGGCATCTTCCTGGCGCTGGGCGTGCCCAACCTGAGCCTCTCGGGCATGGCGCTCTCCATTGCCGTCGTGGTGCCGTTCCTCAACATGACCAAGCAGTTCTGCGGCCAGATCGGCCAGATCTCGCAGCAGATCAACGCCGTGGTCATGGGCCTTGCCGGCGCCGAGCGCATCTTTGAGCTGCTCGACGAGGAGCCCGAGGCCGACGAGGGCTACGTGACGCTCGTCAACGCGCAGGTCAACCCCGACACCTGGCAGTTCGAGGAGGCCGACCACCGCACCGGCATGTGGGCGTGGAAGCATCCGCACCGCGCGACCGGCGAGATCGAGTACGTGCCGCTGCGTGGCGACCTGGTCATGGACAACGTGGACTTTGGCTATACGCCCGACCACGAGGTGCTGCACGGCGTGTCTGTGTACGCCAAGCCGGGCCAGAAGGTTGCGTTTGTCGGTGCCACCGGCGCCGGCAAGACGACCATCACCAACCTCATCAACCGCTTCTACGACATTGCCGACGGCAAGATCCGCTACGACGGCATCAATGTCACCAAGATTCGCAAGTCCGACCTGCGTCGCTCGCTGGGCGTGGTGCTGCAGGACGTGAACCTGTTCACCGGTACCGTGATGGATAACATCCGCTACGGCAACCTGGACGCTACCGACGAGGAGTGCATCGCGGCGGCTAAGCTCGCAGGCGCGGACGACTTTATCACCCGCCTGCCCGACGGCTACGACACCATGCTCACCGGCAACGGCGCGCAGCTGTCGCAGGGCCAGCGCCAGCTGATCTCGATTGCACGCGCGGCCGTCGCCGATCCTCCGGCGATGATTCTGGACGAGGCCACATCGAGCATTGACACCCGCACCGAGGCTATCGTGCAAGCGGGCATGGACAAGCTCATGGAGGGCCGCACGACGTTTGTCATCGCGCACCGCCTGTCCACCGTGCGCAACTCCGACGCGATCATCTGCCTGGACCACGGCCGCATCATCGAGCGCGGCAACCACGACGAGCTGATCGCCAAGCGCGGATATTACTACCAGCTCTACACCGGAGCGTTTGAGCTGGAATAGGACCGGTTACTGACGGAGGGCGCCCTCCTGCGCGCGATCAGCCCGTCACGTAGAACGGAATAAAAGTTGGTGAGGCCCTGGCCGTTTGGCCAGGGCCTCGTTTTGTAAGGATGAGCTAGTTGAGGAGTTGGGCCATGGCGTTGACGAATTTTTGGACTTGGAGGGCGGGCTCGAGCGGGTAGTGCAGAAAGACCGGCACCTCGCGGCCGCAGAGGAACGGCACGCCCACAAAGGCCGGGTGCACCCCCGACCATGCGCCGCAGGTGAGCACCGCGTCGCCCTTTTCCTCGGCTTCGTTAAAGAGCGCGAAGTCGAAGCTATCCACATCGATCACGTCCACGCCGCCGTCGGCCAACAGGTCGATGCGCAGGCTGTCCATGGCATCGTTGCCGTGACGCAGTACGCGCAGACGCATGCCCTCCAAGTCGGCAACCGTGATGCGCGTCTTGCGCGCCAGCGGGCTCGTGCGCGGCAGGTCGATATAAAACGGCACGTTGACAATGCGGAGCTTTTGGCAGGCATCACCCCAGCGTGGGGTAGAAAAACTCGACTGCACCACATCGACCTCGCGGCCCAAGCTGCGCATGACTGTCTCGCGCTCGTCGTAGAGGTCGCTTACCGGCACGATCTCAAATCGCAGCGACGGCTCCAGATCGTGGATGCCCGTCCACATCGACAGCGTTTGGCGCCCCGGGCACATCATCGACACGCCCAGACGCACGGCCCCGCCATCGCCCGCCGCGCGTCTGGCACGGCGTAGCGCATCCTCGGACTGCCGCATGATCGAGCGTGCATCGTCCACCAGCAGAGCACCTGCCGGCGTCACCTTAACACCAGAATGCGAGCGCTCGAACAACGTGATGCCAAACTCGGCCTCGAAGCCCGACACCTGCTTGACGAGCGCCGGGGTCGACACGCGCAATTTTGCCGCCGCCCGTGAGAAGCTTCCCAGCTCCGCGGCGGCCGATATGGCCTCAAGTCGTCGATCGTACACGTCAATCTCCCGTTTTCGCGTCTGTGGCCACATGATGCCACAGGGGGTTGTTTTCGCAGGTCACGCGCTCAATTGAGAAAAACTGCATCGCACTGTGTAAACCTACGGTTAACGCCATTCTAACAAATATGCAATTCACCTGCGCAAATGCAAAGCATACGATAACCAGCGAAAACCACGTGGGTCGATTAATGGGAGCGACCCACCGGGAGGCACAAGAAGGGAAGTTCCTATGAGCAATTGGCTTAAGCTCGAGGGCGATGTCTGCGCCGTGACTGGCGCGCTCGGCGGTATGGGCGTCGAGATTTGCCGCGAGTTCGCCCGCAATGGCGCCAACGTCGTCATGCTCGACCTGGACGAGGAGAAGGTCAAGGCCGCTGCCGCCGACCTAGCTGCCGAGTTTGGCATCCACGCCGAGGGTTACAAGATGAACGCCACCGACGAGGCCGAGGTTCAGGCTGCTGTCGACGCCACCATCGCCAACTTCGGCCGCGTCGACGTCCTCGTCAACACCGCCGGCATCCTGCGCTTCGCCGCCATGGAGGACCTGCCGCTGAGCGACTGGGAGCAGGTGCTCAACGTCAACCTCACCGGCTACTTCATCACCTCGCAGCGCTTTGGTCGCGAGATGATCAAGGCCGGCCAGGGCCGCCTGGTGCACATCTCGACCGTCGCCAGCCACTCCCCCGAGACGTTCTCGGGCGTGTACAGCTCCACCAAGGCCGGCGTCAACATGATGTCCAAGATGCTCGCCGCCGAGTGGGGCCCCTACGGCGTCCGCTCCAACTGCGTCGAGCCTTGCTTCGTCAAGACCCCGATGTCGGCCAACTTCTACGCCGACCCCGAGGTCGAGAAGAGCCGCAGCCGCCTGATCGCCACGCGCCGCATCGGCGAGGTCAGCGATATCGCCAACGCCGTCATGTTCCTGGCGTCCAAGCGCTCGGACTTTACCACCGGCGACGCCATCAAGGTCGATGGCGGCTTCTCCAACATGATGGGCGACCTCACCGCCAAGCCCGGCGGCCGTCGCGCCTATGCCGACAACTACCTTAAGAACAAGGGTGTCGAGCTCTGGTCCGACGAGTCCGGCGTCGCCAAGCCGACTGACCAGTAAACCAACCTGACAGGGAGGCCCCGCGGACACGCCCGCCCCTCCCCCGTATCGATTAGAAAGAGTCCAATGGCTTCCACCAACTCCAACAAGGGTCGCGCCGTCGTGCTTTCCGCCGCGTGCGTCACCATGTTCTTCATCAGCTCCATCGCGCTGTATTCCGTCGTGAGCAAGAACCTGCTCGCCGTCTACCCCGAGTGGTCGAGCGCCCTTACCTGGGCTTTCCCCGTCTTCCAGACCATCATGGCCGTGACGGGCATCTTCGCCGGCCGTATCTCCGACAAGATCGGCCCGCGCAACGTCGTGATCGCCGCCGCCGTGTGCTACGGCGTGGGCTGGTTCATGTCCGGCACCGTCACCGAGCCGTGGCAGTTCTACCTGTGGTTCTCGCTCGTCGCCGCCGTCGGCAACGGCCTGGGCTACAACCCGGCGCTCACCACGGGTCAGAAGTGGTTCATCGACAAGAAGGGTCTCGCCTCCGGCATCACCCTGGCCGCTTCGACCGCCGGCCCCGCCGTGCTGTCCCCGGTACTCGCCTCGCTGCTCATCCCGAGTCTGGGCATCTTCGGCGCCCTTAAGGCGCTCGGCGTCATCTTCTTTGTGATGATCGCCGCCTCCGCCCTGTTCCTGAAGGCCCCCGAGGCCGGTTGGCTGCCCGAGGGCTTCGAGGCCCCCAAGGGTGGCGCACATGCCGGCACCTTCGGTGACCTCACCCCGGGCGAGATGGTCAAGACCCCGCGCTTCTGGGTCCTCATCATCACCTTCGCCTTCGCCGCCACCGCGGGCACCCTGCTCGTGGGCAAGGTTGCCTCCATCGCCGCCGTCCAGCTCTTCGCCGACCCCACGAGCGCCGCGGCCGTCGCCCTCGGCGGTGTGGTGGTCTCCGTCAACACCTGCGCCAACCTGGTTGGCCGTCTGTCCTTTGGCCAGATCATCGACAAGCTCGGCGCCTATAAGTCGCTGCTCATCAGCCTTGTCGTCACCATCGTCGCGCTCGTCATCATGTCGATGAGCTTTACGCAGAGCATGTTCTTTGTGGCACTCGCCCTGCTCGGCTTTAGCTTTGGCGCCCTGCTCGTCATCTACCCGCCGCTCACCGGTGGCGCCTTTGGCACCAGCAACATCGGCGTCAACTACGGCATCATGTTTTTGGGCTATGCCGCTTCCACCTGGATCAGCCAGCCCATCACCGCCGTGCTGTATCACGCCGAGGCCGGCAGCGCCGCCTACCAGCAGTCCTTCTACGGCGCCATCGTGATCGCCGCCATCGCCGTCGTGCTCACCGTCTACATGATGGTCTCCGACAGCAAGAAGAAGTCCGCTTAGTTCTACCGATGTGACAAAGGGACTGTCCCTTTGTCACATTCACCGGTCACCAGTATTAAGGAGTCGAAATGTCTGAGCTCAACCCCGTCCGCATTGCCGTTATCGGCGCCGGCGCCATGGGCCGCAACCACATCCGCTTTGTCACCGAGGAGCCCGAGGCCGAGCTCGTCGCCATCGCCGACGCCTTTGAGGGCGCCCGCGCCACGGCCGAGGCCGCCAGCGTGCCGTTTTACACCGATCCCGCCCAGATGATGGACGAGGTCAAGCCCGAGGCCGTCATTATCGCCACCCCCAACGACCTGCACCTGGGCGTTGCCCGCGAGGCCGTGAAGCGCAACATCGTGCCGCTGGTTGAAAAGCCGATCTCCAACGACCTTGAGGATGCCCAGGCCTTCGCCGCCGAGGCCGAGACCGCCGGCGTGCCCGTGCTCGTGGGTCAGCACCGTCGCCACAACCCCTTCGTCAACAAGGCCAAGGAGATCATCGAGTCCGGCGAGCTGGGCAAGCTCACCGTGTCGAGCTTCCACTACATGATCTATAAGAATGACGAGTATTTCGATGTCGAGTGGCGCCGCAAGAAGGGTGCCGGCCCGATCCTGGTCAACCTGGTGCACGACGTCGACCTGCTCCGCTACCTGCTGGGCGAGCCCGTTGCCGTCCAGGGCATGCAGTCCAGCGCCGCCCGCGGTTTTGAGACCGAGGACTCCGCCGTGGTCAACGTCCGTTTTGCCGATGGCGCGCTTGCGAGCATGACCATCTCCGACGCCACCGCCAGCCCCTGGAACTGGGAGGCCACCGCTCGCGAGGACCCGCAGTACCGCCCCTTCGACGCCGACGCCTACTTTATCGGCGGCACTAAGGGCGCCCTGTCGCTGCCCCGCCTGCACCAGTTCTCCTACGACGGCGCCTCCAACTGGCACAAGCCGCTGCAGATGGAGATTCCGGCTGTCGACCCGGCACTGCCGCACAAGATGCAGCTCAAGCACTTTGTGAAGGTTGTCCGCCGCGAGGTCGAGCCCGTCGTGACCCCCGCCGACAACGTTAAGACGCTCACGCTTCTCAACGCCATCAAGGAGGCCGCCGAGACCGGCCAGCTCGTCGAGCTGTAATGCCTTAAGAGCGGCCGCAGCGGAACCCCCATGCGAGCCCCTCGGTCCGCCACAAATAAGCCCCTCTTCTTTGCCCCGCGAGCAGCCTCCTGCCCGCGGGGCATTTTGCTACCTTGCCGACGATTTTTCTGGGGCGGGGGCTATTTTGCACCTCGGCTTGATTCGTTCGCCACGAAACGCGCCTATCTACTACGTTTAACCGGCTACCCTCAACCATGCCAAATTTCGCGAAATAAAAACTGCAGGTAGATGGCTTGCGTATTCTCGGAAAACCGGGAGATGGTCGACCCATGCGGTTCAAACGTAGTAGATAGGCCGTTTTCGTGGCGCGGGCCCAAAACAGTCTTTTGGGACGAGTGGTATCCTTGGTAGCTCTGTGCCGCAAACGCACCTTAAACGCAAGGAGTCCCATGGATCTTATCGCCCAGCTCGCCCACGAGCTCAACCTTAAGGCCGCCAACATCGAGGCGGCCGTCAAGCTCATCGACGAGGGCAACACCATCCCCTTTATCTCGCGCTACCGCAAGGAAGCCACGGGCGGCATGGACGATGTCGCCCTGCGCGCACTCGACGAGCGCCTGTCCTACCTGCGCAATCTTGAGCAGCGCAAGGAAGACGTCATTCTGCTCATCGACGCCCAGGGCAAACTCACGCCCGAGCTCGAGCAACAGATTCGCGAGGCCACGCAGCTCCAGCGCGTCGAGGACCTCTACAAGCCCTACCGCAAAAAGCGCATGACCCGCGCGCAGAAGGCCCGCGAGGCCGGCCTGGAGCCGCTCGCCAACATGATCATCATGCAGGCCTCGGCCAAGGGCAGCGCGCTCGACGCCGCCGCGGCCTACGTCAACGAGGGGGCCGGCTTCGACACGCCCGAAAAGGCGCTCGCCGGCGCCGCCGACATCGTGGCAGAGACGGTAGCCGAGGACCCGGAGAACGTCGCCGACCTGCGCGCCTTTACGCAAAACACCGCCGACATCGTCGTCGAGGCTACCGACCCCGCCGAGAAGACCCCCTACGAGCCCTACTACAACTTTGACGAGCCGCTGCGCCGTATTCCCAACCACCGCGTGCTGGCTATCGACCGCGGTGAGCGCGAGGGCAAGCTCCGCGTGCGCGTGAACGTCGACGGCGCTGCCGCCACGGCGCGCCTCGGCAGCCGTTGGCCCCGGCGCCAGGGCGTGTTTGCTCCCATCTTCGATGCCGCCATCGCCGACGGTTACAAGCGCCTCATGGCCCCCTCGCTGGAGCGCGAAGCCCGTGCCAAGCTCACCGTCCGCGCCCAGACCGAGGCCATTAACGTCTTTGCCAAGAATCTTGAGGGCCTGCTCTCGGCGCGCCCCGTGCGCGGCGCCCGCGTGCTCGCGCTCGATCCGGGCTACCGCACCGGCTGCAAGGTCGCCGTCATGGACGAGACCGGCAAGCTGCTCGACCACGGCGTGGTCTATCCCACCAAGCCGCGCCACGACGTCGCCGGCACCAAGCGCGAGCTCGCCCGCCTCGTCAAAAAGGACAGCGTCAACACCATCGTCATCGGCAACGGCACCGCCAGCCGCGAGACCGAGGAAGTCGTCTCGGAGTTCATTGCCGAGCAGGCGCCCAGCCTTCGCTACACCATCGTTAACGAAGCCGGCGCGTCGGTGTACTCCGCCTCCGAGCTCGCCAGCCAGGAGTATCCCGATCTGGACGTCACCGTGCGTGGCGCCATGAGCCTGGGCCGCCGCCTGCAGGACCCGCTGGCAGAGCTCGTTAAGATTCCGCCCCAGTCCATCGGCGTGGGCCAATACCAGCACGACCTTGACCAGGCCGAACTCTCGCGCACCCTGGGCCACGTGGTGGAGGACGTCGTCAACCGCGTAGGCGTCGACGTGAACACCGCGAGCGCGAGCCTGCTGGGATACGTATCGGGCATCACGCCGAGCGTGGCCAAGAACATCGTGGCCTACCGCGAGGAAAACGGTGCTTTTACCGATCGCCGCCAGCTCAAGAAGGTCCCCAAGCTGGGACCCAAGGCATACCTCAACGCCGCGGGCTTCCTGCGCATTAGCGGCGGTAAGAACCCGCTCGACGCGACAAGCGTCCACCCCGAGAGCTACGAGGTGGCCACGTCCGTCCTGGAGCGTGCCGGCGTTGCGGCAAGCGAGCTCAGCCGCGGCGGCGTGCCCGACATCGAGCGCCGCCTGGGCAGCATCTCGGCGCTGGCAAGCGACCTGGACTGCGGCACCCTCACGCTCATCGACATTGTCAACGAGCTCAAGAAGCCCGGTCGCGACCCGCGCGACGACGCGCCCGAGGTGGTCTTTAGCCGCTCAGCGCTTTCCATCGACGACCTGGAGCCCGGCATGGAGCTCAAGGGCACGGTACGCAACGTCGTCGACTTTGGCGCCTTCGTCGACGTGGGCGTGCACCAGGACGGCCTCGTGCACATCTCCAAGCTAGCCAACCGCTTCGTCAAGCACCCAAGCGACGTCGTGCGCGTCGGCGACACGGTCA
>CABUWR010000028.1 GCA_902495265.1 uncultured Collinsella sp.
CCCGGCACTGATTCTGGACGAGGCGACTTCCAACGTCGATACCCGTACCGAGGAGCTCATTCAGCGCGCCATGGATGCGCTGATGCAGGGCCGCACCAGCTTTGTCATCGCGCACCGCCTGTCCACGATCCGCAACGCCGACGTGATCTTGGTGATTCGCGACGGCGACATCGTCGAGAAGGGCACGCACGACGAGCTGCTCGCCCAGGGCGGCTTCTACGCCGACCTGTACAACTCGCAGTTCGACGAGGCGGCGTAACAACCGGCGGCAAACAACCGCAATGCCAAGAAAACGGGGGGGCGCAGGACAACCTGCGCCCCCCCGTTTTGTGTCCTTCGAGTCTCGAAACGCCTTCCCTGAGACCTCATTGACGACGCTTTCCAGACCCCGTGGGCAAAAAATGGCAAATATGAGTACTGTTACCCTTTTAGTAACAGCCAAAACCGCCCCAAACGACCTCCTTGCGGCCTCTATACGCCTTCAAATTAATCAAAACGCCCGTTAGCGGGCTTCTGCGTGCCAACGTTGATGAACATATTTTTCACTTTGTCTATTATCTTGCTAGACTGATATGTTACTAGGTTAGCAACCGTACTCATATTTGGCATTTTTTGCCCACAGGGTGTTTCCTGGGGAACCGACAATAGCCTTAGGGTCCCGCGCGACGCCACTCCCTCCCGGCATCCGCCGACGTTCCCCCATATAAAACCTGCCAAAATAAACCTGTCCCTTTTGGCAGGTTTCGGGGCGGCGAGGGGTTGCACTTTAGCGTGCGACAGCGGATAATGCCGAGCACTCGACAATACGCTTATTGCTCTTTCTATAGATTGAGGAGGCCCCTATGGCCATGGAATTCAAACGCAGGCTGCCGATCCCCATGGAGATCCGCGAGGAAATGCCGCTTTCTGCCGAGCTTACCGCCAAAAAGCAGGCATTTGACGCCGAGGTCGCCAAAGTCTTTACCGGCGAGGACGCACGCAAGGTGCTCATCATCGGCCCGTGCTCTGCCGACCGCGAGGATTCGGTGCTTGAGTACATGAACCGACTGGCCAAGACCGCCGAGGAGGTCAAGGACAAGCTCATCATCATTCCGCGCGTCTACACCAACAAGCCGCGTACCAAGGGCACCGGCTACAAGGGTCTTCTGCACAACCCCGACCCCGAGGCTCCCGACGACCTGCTCGAGGGCGTCAAGGCCATCCGCCATATGCACCTGCGCGTCATCGAGGAGACCGGCTTCTTTACCGCCGATGAGATGCTCTACCCGTCCAACTACCAGTACCTCGTCGACCTGCTGAGCTACGTCGCCGTGGGCGCACGCTCGGTCGAGAACCAGGAGCATCGCCTGGTGTCGAGCGGCATTTCGGTGCCCGTCGGCATGAAGAATCCCACTGCCGGCTCTACCACCGTTATGCTCAACTCCATTTACGCCGCGCAGGCGCACCAGAGCTTCATCTTCCGCAACTGGGAGGTCGAGTGCGACGGCAATCCGCTTGCACACGCCGTTATGCGTGGCTACATCGGTCTCGATGGGCGCACCTACCCCAACTACCACTACGAGCACCTCGAGCGCCTGGCCGAGCGCTACACCGAACACGCCGGCTATGCCAATCCGGCAGCGGTCATCGACTGCAACCACGACAACTCGGGCAAGCGCCCGCTGGAGCAGTATCGCATTTGCAAAGAGGTGCTCGACAGCTGCCGCCGCAACGAGTCCATCTCCAAGCTGGTCAAGGGCTTTATGATCGAGTCCTACCTGGAGGACGGCAACCAGCCGGTCGATGGCGGCGTCTTTGGCAAGTCCATCACCGACCCGTGCCTAGGCTGGGAAAAGACCGACTACCTCATCCACGAGATCGCGGAGCGGGTTTAGTTACGCGGTTTTACCAAACCGCGTAACGGCTCGAGGCTGCGCCTTTGGTTCCGCCGTTCTAACGAACGGCGGACCGCTCGACGCTACAAACGCCCCTAAGCGAGCAATCTGACGTTCAATCGTCGGTTGCGTACCAAAGTACGCTTCCCTCCTCTTTCACGTCACCTTGCTCGCTTAGGGGCGTTTTCGCTGACTTATGCTCAACCTACGATAATTCCAAACTGGGTGAGTTACTCACTGTAGCGGGTGGCTATGGCGGCTCAGGGGTAGTCATTGGGGACGTTCTTGTTTGACTAGTCGTTTAAGAACGTCCCCAATGACTACAAGCCGCACCGCCCGCCGTTCAGCTGAAACCACCTGCCAAAAAGGGACAGGTTTATTTTGGCAGGTTTTATCTGGGCAAACGTCCAAACCGACGTAAGGGAGTTGCCTTCCCTCGTGACGGTCTTCTAGCAGAAAAACCAAGTGAGTAGGCTTTTTGCAGGAGGCCAAGCACGCCCCAAAACGCCACAGTTCTGACCTGCAGTTTTATAGATCATTTGTCACGATGTGCTCGGCAAGTTCAAAAAAGTCTACTCACTTGCATCCGAGACACCCCCAGATAGGCAAAAACCGCCGCGAAAGGGCCCCTGGTTCCTTCGCGGCGGTCATACGCCTCTGATTTTGCGACGATTTTGCCCGCTTGTTACTCGCTGTAGCGGGTGGCTATGGCGGCTCGCACCATGCCGGTGCTCATGAGGTAGGTCACCAGGAAGTAGCCACCGTATGCTGCCAGGAAGATTGCACAGGTGAGGCCCACGGTGCCGCCGATGCTCATATTTCCGAAAATGCTCACCAGCTCGATGATCACCTTAAGTGCCACAAAGGAGTGCGCCAGACCCACTGCCAGCGGGAACAGGAAGAATACCGCTTGCTGCGCCATCACCGAATGGCGAATCTGGCGGTCCTCACAGCCGATCTGTGCCAGCACACGATAGCTGCGGCTGCCGTCGGCCACGTTGGAGAGTTGCTGGATCGACAGAATCGCCGCGCATGCAACGACCAATACAAAGCCGATGTAGATGGCTAGGTAGCTAATAAGACCGTTCATTTGCGCTGCTTGCGCGTACATCTCGGAGCGTGTGATGAAGGTTCCCCACGACCCCGGCTCCTTGCCGTCAACGAGCAGATTGTCGAGCACAGTGTATTTAATACTCTCGTCTGCCTCGGTCGTATCCATCCCCTGTTTGTAGTTAACGAGCAGGCTACTGGAATACGGCTGCAGATTAAGTTGGGACAACAGCTCGTCGGCAACGACGACGGTACCCGGATTACTGCCCATCGCCGAGTTGGCGATGGCCGCCGCATCTTCGTCCGACTTATCGGTTGCGGGCTTGAGCGTATGCCCGCCCAAGCTAAGGGCATGGCCGCCAGCCATATACTTGGTGTACAGGTCGACCAGCTCGCCGCCCATATCACACGTGAGCAGATACTGGTCGTGACCGATGTGCACCGGCTCCTCGCCCATCATCTGACGCAGTTTGTTGTACTGGCTCGCCGGCGTCACAAACAGACCCATCGTATCGGCATTGCTACCCCCGAACGCCTTGGGAAGCTTTTCGCCCATGGCCTTGCACATTTCACTTGGAGTCACCGAAGGATCCGAACCGCCAAGCGGGTAACTCAGATACGAATCGATCTGCACATGCTCACCGGCAACATCGGCAATATTGACCTTCTTGCCGGTCTCGTCGTTGTTGTCCGCCGACTTGCCCTTACGATCGCCGTGCCATGGATCGCCGTGCCATGCGGAGTACAAATCGACCGTACTATCGGCCAGCACCATGCGATCGGCTTCAGACGGATTGATGTACTCTTTGTAGTAGTCGAGCGTATCGGGCGTGTAATAGACATACGTCTGTGACACGTCAACAGGGTTATAGCGCTCCAGGTTTTCGTTCATCACATTGGCAATCGACATACCGCACGTCACCGAGGTGATGGCCAAAAACAGGAGCATCGCGATGACGCCCATCGAAAAGCACACCGTGTTGACCTTGGCCGCAAGCTGGCGCACGGTAAACATGTTGAGGCCGCGCCAATACACGCCCCGCAGGCTCTGCAGCAGCTTAATGAGCATGCCCGAGAGTCCCCAGAACAGGGCAAAGGTGCCCACGGTAACCATAGCGGTCGTAATGCCAAACTGGTTCATGGCCTCTTGCAGCTTGCTGTCCGTCGCGGTTAGCGGGAACCCATCACGTAGCAGACGGTAATAGGCCACGCCCACAAGCACCACGCCCACGGCAAAGATGGCAATCGCGATCCAGGGGTTGCGCGTCTTGATGCTCTCGTTGCGACGCTCGGCACCCATAAGCTCGATGAGTTTGGTACGACGCACGGCGCGAAGGTTCAGCAGTAGCGTGAGCACAAACATTACGAGCATGCAGGCAAGAGTCAGATTGAACGCATGCACCGAGAAAAAGAAGTGGAAATTGGCAATCTGTGTCTTAAAAAGCGAGGCCGTAAAGAACGTCATGAGCTGGGAGAGTCCCACACCCAGCACAATGCCGGCGACAAAGGCCACGACCGAGACAATCACCGTCTCGAGCGCCATGATCGTGGCGACGCGTCCGCGCCCCATGCCGAGCACCTGATACAGGCCAAACTCCTTCTTGCGGCGTTTCATGATGAAGTTATTGGCATACACCATCAAAAAGGCCATGACACCGGCCAAAAAGTACGTCAGGTCGCCGAGCATGCTGCCCATAACCTGCGCCAAGCCCTCTTCATCGATTCCGGCGATGTCGACCTGCATCGAGATGGTGTTAAAGGCATAGAAGACCGTGACGCCCAGGGTGAGCGTCAAAAGGTAGACGAGGTAGTCGCGGCCGGCGCGGCGGACGTTACCCCAAGCGAGTTTACAGAGCATCGGAGCCCTCACCGCCCATCATGGCAACGACCTCCATGATGCGGTCGAAGAACTCTCGGCGGTCGGTGTCGCCGCGGCGCAGCTCGGTGAAGATCTTGCCGTCGCGGATAAACAGCACACGGCTCGTGTAGCTGGCGGCAAAGCTGTCGTGCGTGACCATGAGCACGGTGGCGCGTAGGCGGCGGTTAAGGGCCTCCAGGCTCTCGAGCAGCAGGCGAGCGCTCTTGGAATCGAGAGCGCCGGTGGGCTCGTCGGCCATGATCATGGTGGGGTCGGTGACGAGTGCACGAGCCGCGGCAACGCGCTGCTGCTGACCGCCGGACATCTGATAGGGATACTTGTCGAGCACCTGACTAATGGACAGACGCGCGGCCACATCCTGCACGCGGGTCGAGATCTCTGCCGAGTTTGTGCGGGCGATGGTGAGCGGCAGGGCGATGTTCTCGCGTGCCGTGAGCGTATCGAGCAGGTTGGAGTCCTGGAAGATAAAGCCGAGCTCCTCGCGGCGGAACTGCGAGAGCTTGGCCTGCTTCATGCGTGTTACGTCCTGCCCGTTGATGCGGATCGTGCCACTTGTGGCGCTATCGATGGTCGACACGCAGTTGAGCAACGTCGACTTGCCCGAGCCCGAAGCGCCCATGATGCCCACGAATTCGCCGCGGTTGACGGTAAAGTTGACGTCGTTGAGCGCGCGGGTCACGTTGCCCAGCGCTCCATATACCTTTTCGAGATGTGCGACCTCCAGTACCGGGGTCGCCATGTGCGTGGTTTGCATACCGAGTCCTTTCTTGCGATTAGTCTACGGCATCTATAGTCGCAAGAAGACGAGTCGGCTACCATCGATATGGCTTACGCTTGCCTTACCGTTGTGTAAGGTACGAGTAGCTGCCCTGCCACGTGTTGATGTTGAGAGAGGACTCCTGTTGAAGACTGTTCATGTTGCCGCTGGGATCATTCGCAAGGAAGGATCCGATGAGCTGCTTGCCGTGCAGCGCGGCTACGGCGACATGCAGGGACTTTGGGAGTTCCCCGGTGGCAAGCTCATGCGCGGCGAGACACCCGAAGACGCCGTACGCCGCGAGCTCATGGAAGAGCTGCAGGTAAAAGTCACCAACCTGCGCGATTTTTACACCGTTGAGTACGACTACCCCGATTTTCATCTCTCCATGGAGTGCTACTACTGCTCGCTGGCCGATGAATCCGATGAGCCCCAGAAGCATGACCGCCAACTCGATATCCGCTGGATTCCGCGTACCTCGCTTGCCACCGTTGAGTGGATGCCCGCCGACAAGGGGCTCATTGATGCTCTGATTGAGTTAAAGGAAGATCGGCTTGAGGCCAACAGCACTGCCAAAGATGCCATGGCCGCCACGACCGACGAGCCCGCTTCCAAGCCCAAACGCGCACCTAAGCGCCGTAGCAAAAAACGCCCCAAACCAGGTCTGCTCGACGGCATCGATACCTCAGACCTTTCCGCCGACGAGCGTGAACTGGTGCGCCGTCGCGCCGCCATCAAAAAGTCCATGAAGGGCAACAAGCGCGCCAACACCAAGCCCGAGCTGCTCGTTCGCCAGCGCCTGCGGGCAGCGGGCCTTACGGGCTATCGCTTGGAATGGAAGGTTCCCGGCAAGCCCGACATCGCCTTCCCCGGCCGCAAGATCGCCATCTTCGTCAACGGCTGCTTTTGGCACCGCTGCCCCAAGTGCAACCCCAGCCAGCCCAAGCGCAACGTTGAGTTTTGGGAGGCAAAGTTCCGTCGCAACGTCGAGCGCGACCGAGCAGCCATCAACGCACTTACCCAAATGGGCTGGACGCCCATCACCGTCTGGGAATGTGAGCTCAAGAAAGACCGCATCGATGCCACCATGGAAAAGGTCATCGAGCGGGTGCGGGCCGCAGAGCCGCAGCGCTAGGAACGAGCCGTCCACACGCCCCACACAGGCAAGCCACATCCGCGCCACAAACCTTAGAAAGCCCTTAAGCTCAAAACCTTTCAAGAGTGTTACTCGATAGCTTTTACCTGCGGTTTCATCGCAACGTCAAACCTCATTAAGCCTTTCTTTAGCACTTCTTTGCAGCAGCCGCGGCATAATACTGCCAACGCACGGGACCTAGCAGCACACCCCGTGCGCAACCTTTTGGTGGACATCGAGGAGGCCGCATAAGCATGCATTCTTCCAATGACGCAGCACAGCAGCCATCCCTAAAACATGCAGACCTTTTCTCCTTCCCCCCGACACAGAGAAACGGCCTCCTCGACTCCCCCACCACAAAAGCCAAACGCTCAACCGACCAGAGCCTCAACTTGCGAGCATCGTTCGAAAAGCTCCAAGCATCCCTAAACAAGTCATTCCCCAACCAAGCCCGGGCATACTAACCCCTCATCAACAAAGAAGCCCTGACGCCCCACCCATTTCCGCCCCAACGCCACAAGGGCGATCGAGCAGGACGGCTTGGGCGGGTCCCCGTACTTAGTTTCCAAAATCATTCCGCAGCGCGAAGGCCCCCGTTGCCAACGCTTCGTAGAAGCGAGGCAACGGGGGCCTTCATGCGCGAGGACGTTTTGGAAACTAAGTACGGGGACCCGCCCAAGCCGTCCGGTGGGATCAGAGTACCCTTGCTGTTACTCTGCTTTGCCCACAGAGTTGAGGTTGGTCATGCGGATCTTAACCAGCTCGGTGATCTCACGCATGCCCTCCTTGGCCGGCTTCTTGGGGTCGAAGCAGGCGGGGTTCTCGGCCATGTAGGCCATGAAGCCCTTGGTGTAGGCCTGACGCAGCTCGGTGGCGTAGTTAACCTTGCAGATGCCGTTCTTCACAGCCTCGGCAACCTGCTCATCGGGCACACCGGAGGTGCCGTGCAGGACCAGCGGCACGTCGACGGCGTCGCGGATGGCCTTGACCACGGACTGCTCGATGTGCGGATCGCTCGTGTACACACCGTGGCTGGTGCCAACGCCAATTGCGAGGGAGGTGCAGCCGGTACGCTCGACGAACTCCTTGGCCTCGGCCGGATCGGTGTAGGGGCTCTCGCCCTCAACCGCGGGACCGTCGTCCTCCTTGCCGCCAACCTTACCGAGCTCAGCCTCGACGGGCACGCCCATGGCGCGGCCAGCGTCGGCGACGGACTTGGTCAGAGCGATGTTGTCCTCGAAAGACTCGTGCGAACCGTCAATCATGACAGAGGTGTAGCCAGTGCGGAAAGCCTGCATGCAGCGGTCATAGCCATCGCCGTGATCGAGGTGCAGAGCGACGGGCACGGAAGCGCGCTCGGCGGCAGCCTTGACCATGCCGTAGAAGTAGTCCAGACCAGCGGTCTTGATGGTGCCCGGGGTGGTCTGCATGATGACGGGGGACTTGGTCTCCTCGGCAGCGGCCAGAACGGCCATAACAAACTCGAGGTTCTCGACGTTGAACGCGCCGACGGCGTAGTGGCCGGCCTGAGCGTCCTTGAGCATCTTTTCGGTGGTAACAAGTGCCATGAGCGTTTGCTCCTCTCCCTCGCCCGCATCTGGACATCGGGCGTACGTGTCCGCAAGGCGTTTTACCTTGCGTTTTGCTGCGCTCATTGTATGAAATTCAGCGGCTCTGCATGTGCGAGATATTGAGCCCATGCAGGTCAATACCGTCGTTTTTGAAAAGTAAACGGAAGGAATTTGAGCCGAGCGGACATGTTCGATATTGAATTTTGGGCGTTCAGCGTCTTTCTTTTATAGAAAAGATAAGTAATCGAAAGGTATTTTCTTACTCAAAAAGAAAATGAACGAAAATAGAGTCAACACAATTCCTGCAAATTTGCCGAGAATGGAGCAGCTATGGCCCACGCAACAACCCGAGCCTTCGCCGATGAGCGTCGTGCCGCCATCATGGAGATGCTCGAGCATAATGCCTCGGTGCAGGTAGCAGAAATCGCCCAGACCTTTGGCGTGTCCTCCGTTACCGCCCGCGCCGACCTGGACGCGCTCGCCGAAGCAGGCAAGCTGCGCCGCACGCATGGTGGCGCCGTATCGCTCCACAAGCGTCTGACTGTTTCCACGCAGGATCGCCGCATCAATGTCAACGTCGCCGCCAAGCAGGCCATCGCGCAAAGCGCCATCGAGCTCGTCAATGACGGCGACACGCTGCTCGTTGACTCGGGCACCACGGCGCTCGAGTTCGTCCGGCTCCTCGATCAGCGCGACGGCATCACCGTCATCACGGCAGACATTACCATTGCCGATTACATCGACGAAAGCATGCCCTCGGTCGATGTCGTCATGCTGGGCGGGGCGCTGCGCAAAGGTCATCGCTATCTGTACGGCCCACTTACCATGCAGGCGCTCCAAATGGTCCACGCCGATCTTGCCGTCATGTGCCCCGGCGCCTTTGTCTCCAGCTGCGGCTTTACGACCGACTTTCCCCAGATGGCCGAGACTAAAACGGCTATGATCGCCGCGGCCCATCAAAGCGTCGCCCTCATGGACGCCAGCAAGGTTAACGGACGCGGCATGTACCGCTTTGCCGAGCTGACCGATGTCGACGCCATCGTGATGGACCGTGACCCCGATCATGCCGTCGCCACCTCAATCGAGGAAATCGTTGACGACGCCCACCCAAATCTCATCATCGCCGGCGCTTAAACAAAAACCACCACAAAGGTGCCTGTCCCCTTTGTGGTGGTTGTGATGGTTGAGCGTCAAAAGTGAACGTGTCGCTACTTGGAAAGCTCGTCGGCGAGGGCTTCGATCTGAGCGCGCGAGGCGTCGTTGAGCGAACCCAGCACAGTCACCTTGTTCTGCGTCAGGGTGATGTCCTTCATACCCTCGAGCTCCTTGGTCATAACCTTGGCGGCAGCGGGCGCCCAGGAGCCGGCCTCGACGAGTGCCACCGTACGATTCTGATAGGCATGCTCGGCAAGCGTGTGAATAAAGGTGCTCATGAACGGGAAGATCTCGCCCTGATAGGTGATGGAGGCGAGCACCAGGCGGTCATAGCGGAACGCGTCCTCAACGGCCTCGGCCATATCGTCGCGAGCTAGGTCAAAGACGGAGACCTTCTGGCCGCGGGCCTCGAGCGCAGATGCGAGCTCCTCAACGGCAGCCTTCAGATGGCCATACACACTCGCATAGGCGATCGTGATGCCCTCGTCCTCGGGCTGATAGCTCGACCAGGTGTTGTAGGTGTCGAGGTAATAGCCCAGGTTCTCGCTAAGAACAGGACCGTGAAGCGGGCAGATGATCTGGATGTCCAGATCAGCGGCCTTCTTGAGCACGG
>CABUWR010000029.1 GCA_902495265.1 uncultured Collinsella sp.
CAGCGAATTCGAAATTCACGTTTGAAAACTTCGTCTTCGGACCGGAGAACAGTCTTGCCTACCGATCGGCGCTCAAATTCGCCATGCTTGCAGACACGCCCGGCACCTGCACGTCGCTGTTCATCTACGGCAAATCGGGCCTGGGCAAGACGCACCTGCTGCTCGCCATCAAAAACGAGCTGGCAGAGAAATCACCCGAGATCAAGGTGAAGTACGCCAACTCGCAGGCATATCTGGACGACCTGATGACGGAATTCGACCGCCAAAAGAAGAGCAACGCCCCCATTATGCAGGCGTACCACGGCGTCGACGTGCTTATCATCGATGACATCCAGAACATCATTGGCAAGCGCGCGAGCGTGGATTACTTCTTCCAGTTGATGGACGAATTTATCCGCAACAACAAGAAGGTCGTGATCGCCGCCGATCGCGCTCCCAAAGACCTTAATATGGACGAGCGCCTGACCAGCCGCTTTAATGCCGGCCTGCTGTGTCTGGTGGCGGAGCCTAGCTACGAGATGAAGTACAAGATTTTGCAGCGTTATTACGAGAACACGATCGCCGCCGCGCCCGAGGCGGGCAACGACTCGCTGCTGGCGGCCTACGGGGGCGACGGCGGACATCTGACCGACGCGCACTTTAAACACATGGCCGAGGTCTCGGGCACCAACATTCGCGAGCTCGAGAGCTTTTGCGAGCGTTGTGCCGGCGAAGCGGGCGATCGCGAGCGCGAGGGCAGGGAGCTCACCTTTGACGACATCGACGCCATCGCCAACCAGTACTTCGACACATCGGCCAAGAAGATCAATGTGCAGACGGTCCAGTCCGTCATCGAGGAGCAATACGGTGTGACGCACGAGGAACTCATTGGGCCTCGCCGCAACGCCAATATCGCCAAGGCGCGCCACATCGCTATCTACCTGGCGATCGAGATGTGTGAGATGACGACGACGGCCGTGGGCGCCGAGTTTGGCAACCGCAACCACTCGACCGTCAGCACGAGCTATAAAAAGGTTCAGAAGATGATTCAGGAAGACCGGACTGTTACCGAAGACCTCAAATCGCTGCGCGATAAAATTACACTGCGCTCGTAGGTAAATGGACACACCTGTTGAAAACTTGTCGAAACGTCGGCTATAAGGTGTCAAAAACTCGAGCCACGGTGATGAAAAGTTTTGCGCAGGTTTTGAACGTGGAAAACATACCCGGTTGCACACAGGTTCCTGTCGATTCTCTTTTTAGGGCTGACCTGCACTTTTAGGAGTAATCAACAGTTTCGTCAGTACTATTACTATTATTAAGATATTTATATCTATAGAAAGGTATTAAAAGATGAAGTTCACCGTCAGCCAGAGCTCGCTTACACAAGCCATCGGCGTCGTTATGAAAGGCGTCGCTTCGGCATCCACCCTTCCCATTCTGTCGGGCGTGCTCGTTAAGGCACAAGACGGCATCTTGGAATTCCAGACCTCCAACTACACCATCTCGATTCGTCACCGCATTGCGGCTCATGTCGAGGAGGAGGGCGAGATGGTGATTCCCTGCAAGATGCTCTCCAACATCACCAAGACCCTTCCCGATGCCCCGGTCACCTTTGAGCTGTCCGAGCGTCAGGTTTTGATTGGCTGCGAGAAGAGCTCTTTCCGCCTCAACACGCTCGATGCCAACGACTTTCCCGAGTTCCCGGCATACGCCATCGAGAGTGCCGTCGAGCTGCCGACCGATATCCTGTCCGAAATGGTGAGCCGCGTATGGCGCGTCACCTCGACTGACAAGGCCCGCCCCATCCTGGGTGGCGTGCACATGAAGGTCGAGAACAACACCGTGCGCCTGGTCGCGACCGACTCCTTCCGACTGGCTGTATGCGATACGCAGGTCGAGACCTCGACCCTCGAGGGTTCCTTTGAACTCAACGTGCCCGCCGACGCCTTCAACGACGCGCTGAGCATCATGGCGAGCCAGGCTACCATCATGATCGGCGCCACCGACACCCAGGTTGTCTTTGAGGCCGGCAACACCACCTACGTGTCGCGCCGCATCGAGGGCGTATATCCCAATTACAAGCAGCTCATCCCTGATTCGTGCGTGACGAGCGTCAAGATCGACGTAGCCGCCTTTAACGCTGCCCTTAAACGTGTGGCCGTTATCGCGAGCGCCAACCCCGCTGTCAAGTTTGAGATTGACGTCGAGAACGGCCAGATGGGCCTGTCCTCCATTTCCAACGACCAGGATCTGGCACAGGAGACGATCGATGTCGAGGCCGAGGGCGAGTCGGGCACCATCGCCTTCAACTACCACTACATCTTTGGCTGCCTCAATGCCCTGTCCAAGGAGAAGGAGATCACGCTGGAGCTCAAGAGCTATTCGCAGGCTGGCATCTTCAAGTCCTACGACAAGATCAACTACCTGTACCTGGTCATGCCGGTACGCATCTAGCGCTGCCCATGACCATGTTCGCACGCGATCTTTCCGTTGCGCGCTATCGCAGCTTCGACAGTTACCGCCTTGCCCTGAGCGACGGTGTGACAGTGCTCGCAGGCCCCAACGCGGCGGGAAAGACCAACCTCATAGAGGCGCTGCAGCTGCTGACGAGTGGCGCCTCGTTTAGGCATCCGACCGCCGCCGCGCTCGTCCACGACGGCGAGGGCTCATGCAAGGTCGAGCTGAGGCTCGAAGGCGATGGACGCGTGCTGGACATGGGGCTGAGCGTGGAAGGCGGCAAGCGTTCGTTTAGCCGCAACGGCAAGCGCTGCGCTGCGTCCGGCGTGCGCGGGGTGCTGCCGAGCGTGCTGTTTTGCCCGGACCACCTGGATATGGTCAAGCGGGGTGCCAGCGTGCGCCGCACCGCGCTTGACGACTTTGGCGTTCAGCTGAGTGCGCGCTATGCCGATCTGGCTAGTGCCTACGGGCGCTGCGTGACCCAGCGCAATGCCCTGCTCAAGGAGGCCTGGTGCTGCCGCGAGATGCTCGGCGCCTGGAACGAATCTATTGCCCGCGCCGGTTCGGCCCTGCTTGTGCATCGCCTATCCCTGCTCGACCGGCTGTCGGGCCATATGCGCGACGCCTATGGCCGCGTGGCATCCGGCGAGCCCGCCGGCGTGTCCTATGTGTCCACGCTTGGCGACTTGCCTCGCACAGAGGATCGCGATGAGCTCAGGGGCTGGGCGTATGAGCACATGCTTTCGGCGCTCGATGAGCGCGCCGACGAGGAGATCCGCCGCGGCGTGACGCTCGTCGGTCCGCATCGCGACGAGATTGAGTTTTCCGTCGCGGGCCGATCGGCCCGTTCATTTGCCAGCCAGGGCCAGCAACGAACGCTGGTGCTTGCCTGGAAGGTGGCAGAAGTGGCCGTGGCGCGCGATATCCTGGGCACCGCGCCGCTGCTGCTTTTGGACGACGTGATGAGCGAGCTCGACGCCGGGCGCCGAGGCGCTTTTCTGCAGCTGATCGGTGATGATATCCAGACAGTCATAACCACCACCAATCTGGGGTATTTTACCGATGACCTGCTTGATCGAGCCAAGGTGGTGAGCATGGGTGAGACGTGCTAATTACGAGCGCGAGAACGGAACGGTTGCCTTTGGCGGCTTTTTGGATGCCGAGCGTCAGCGCATCCTGGCGGCCGCGACACCTGAACGCCGTGCGCAGATGGAGGCTGCGGAGGAATCTCGTGCGGTCTATCGCGCCTGGAATGCGGTGTGCTCGGGCACGCGCGAGGGACGCCATGTGACGGGCCTGCGCTACCTGCCCGAGTCCAACGAACTGCTGGTGTACCTCGATTCGCCCTCATGGACGCAGGAGATGACCCTTTTGCGCGAGATTATCCGCGCGCGCATGGAGCGCGCCGGCGCGCACGTCGACGGCCTGGTGTTCAAGACGACCGCCCCCGGCCACATACCGCCCGCTGCCAAAGAGCGCCTGCGTCCGGCCGTGGCCGAGCGTCCGCCGGCTCCGCATGCCGACCTAAGCGATGCCGAGCGTGCCGAGATCGAGCACCAAGTGGCACCCATCGAGGACCAAAAACTGCGCGAGGCCCTCGAGAACGCCATGAGAGCCAGTGCCGAGTGGGCCAAGGGCGTGCAGAGCAAAAAAGAGCCTTAAATCGCATCTGGTGGCCTTGTAGAGCCAAATACCCTCGTCCCCGAGGGTATTTTTTTACGATAAACTAGTAAGGCTGTACACATTTTCTTAACTGAAGGAGGACGTGTGGCAAACGAAAACGATTACGATGGCGGCGAGATTAAGATTCTCGAAGGTCTCGAGGCCGTTCGTAAGCGCCCGGGCATGTACATTGGCTCGACGAGCGCCAGCGGTCTTCATCACCTGGTGTGGGAGATCGTTGACAACTCCGTCGACGAGGCCATGGCCGGTTTCTGCACCGAGATTCAGGTGACGGTCCACGCCGACAACTCCATCACGGTCGTCGACAACGGGCGCGGCATCCCCGTCGACGAGCATCCTATCAAAAAGATCCCGACGCTCGAGGTCGTCATGACGATCCTGCACGCCGGCGGTAAGTTCGATAACTCGGCCTACAAGGTCTCGGGCGGCCTGCACGGCGTGGGCATCTCCGTTGTCAACGCCCTGTCCAAGCGTGTGGTCGTACAGGTGTGCCGCGACGGCAACATCTACGAGATGGAGTTTTCGCGCGGCAAGACCGTCAAGAAGATGGAGGTCGTGGGCACTTCGGAGACGACGGGTACCACTGTCAGCTTCTGGCCCGACGACGAGATCTTCGAGACCTGCATCTACGATTTCGACACGCTGCACAACCGTCTGCAGGAGACGGCATTCCTCAACAAGAACCTCAAGATCGTGCTGACCGACGAGCGCGAGGCGACTCCCCATGTGGAGGAGTTTTGCTATGCCGGCGGCATCATCGACTTCGTCAAGTTCCTCAACGAGGGCAAGGATGTCCCCGAGGCCTTTAAGGAGCCCATCTATATTGCGGGCAAATCGGATCCGGATGCGCCCGTGACCAAGATGGGCGAGGTCGAGGTGTCCTTGCAGTGGAATAGCGGCTACGGCGAGAACGTCATGTCGTTTGCCAACGACATCTACACCCCCGAGGGCGGCATGCACCTCGAGGGCTTCCGTACCGCACTCACCCGCGTGATTAACGATTACGCTCGCAAGCAGAACCTGCTCAAGGAAAAGGACGCCAACCTGACTGGCGACGATGTGCGTGAGGGCCTTTCTGCTGTCATTTCGGTCAAGCTGCCCGATCCGCAGTTTGAGGGCCAGACCAAGGCCAAGCTCGGCAGCTCCTATATGCGCGCGCTGACGCTCAAGATCGTGACCGACGGGCTTGCCGATTACCTCGAGGAGCATCCCAAGCCAGCTCGTGAGATCGTCAAGAAGGCCCAGCAGGCCTGCAAGGCGCGCAATGCCGCCCGCAAGGCGCGCGAGGCGACCCGCCGCAAGAGCCTGCTCGAGACGGCGTCGCTGCCCGGCAAGCTCGCCGACTGTTCGGTGCGTGACGCCGAGTTGACCGAGCTCTTTATCGTAGAGGGCGACTCGGCAGGCGGCTCGGCCAAGGACGGCCGTCGCCGAGACATCCAGGCGATCCTACCCCTGCGCGGCAAGATTCTGAATGTCGAGCGCGTAGGCGATCATCGTGCGTTCTCGAGCGACACCATCCAGTCACTCATCACCGCGATCGGCTGCGGCGTCACGACGAGCGCTGGCGACGGCGGCGACTTTGACATCACCAAGGCGCGCTACCACAAGATCATCATCATGACCGATGCAGACGTCGACGGTGCACATATCCGCATCCTGCTGCTGACGTTCTTCTACAAGTACATGCGCCCGTTGATTGATGCCGGCTACGTTTACGTCGCGTGCCCGCCCATCTTTGGCATCAAGGTGCGCAACAAGATTCACTACGTGTATCCCAACGGCCGCCAGCCCGAAGACGAGATCCTGCGCGACACCATCCAGAGCCTGGGGCTGAACCCTGACGACAACGACGAGGACGGTAAGGCCAAGGACGGCAAGATCACCAAGAAGCGCAAGGGCTACACCGTCCAGCGCTACAAGGGCCTGGGCGAGATGGACCCCAAGCAGCTTGCCTCGACGACGATGGACCCCAAGACCCGCATCCTGCAGCGCGTGTCGATCGAGGACGCCGTGGTGGCGGATCGCGCCGTGCGCGAGCTCATGGGTTCCGAGGTCGGCTATCGCCGCGAGTACATTGAAAAACACGCGCATGATGCTCGATTCCTTGACGCTTAAGAGGAGGTAACGTGGCAGACGATATCAACAATAACGAGGGCGTGGACGAGGCCGGCGATGCCGGCATGCCCGACGATCTGAAGCGCCTGCTTGCCCGTGCTGAGCAGGGCGAGGATGGCGACCCGGACGCCTATAACCCCGATGCCGATGATGATGAGGAAGAAGACGACGACGGTGAGCTCGAGGAGAGCTTTGGCGAAGTCGACCGTGGCGCCTCGGCCGGCGAGGACATCAATGGCGGCCAGCTCCAGATTTCGGAGTTCGGCCGTGAGATGAAGCAGTCGTTCATCGAGTACTCGATGTCGGTCATCACCGCCCGCGCCCTGCCGGACGTGCGCGACGGCTTAAAGCCGGTGCACCGTCGCATCCTGTACGCAATGAACGAGAGCGGCATCTACCCCAACCGTCCGCACAAGAAGTCGGCCTGGACGGTCGGCGAAGTTATCGGTAAGTACCATCCGCACGGCGACTCCGCGGTCTATGAGGCCATGGTCCGCCTGGCACAGTGGTTCTCCATGCGCACACCGCTTATCGATGGCCACGGTAACTTCGGCAACATCGATGGCGACGGCGCGGCGGCTATGCGTTATACCGAGAGCCGCCTGGCTAAGCCCGCCATGGAGCTCCTGCGTGACTTGCAGAAGGACACCGTCGACTGGCAGCCCAACTACGACGAGTCGCTCGCCGAGCCTCAAGCGCTGCCCGCGCGTTTCCCCAACCTGCTGGTCAACGGCAGCCAGGGCATCGCCGTCGGCATGGCCACTAACATCGCCCCGCATAACCTCACCGAGGCGATCGAGGCCACCTGCTACCTGATCGACAACCCCGACGCCACCGTCGACGAGCTCATGCAGATCATGCCCGGTCCGGACTTCCCCACCGGTGCCATCATCATGGGCAGTGCCGGCATTAAGCAGAGCTACGAGACCGGCCGCGGCTCCATTACCGTGCGTGCCAAGGCACATGTGGAGTCCACCAAGACCGGCCGTAGCCGCCTGGTCTTTACCGAGATTCCCTACATGGTCAACAAGGGCACCCTGCAGGAGAAGATCGCCCAGCTCGTCAACGACAAGCGCATCGAGGGTATCTCGGATATGCGCGATGAGTCCAACCAGAAGGGTATCCGCCTGGTCATCGAGCTCAAGAAGGGCGTCATCCCGCAGGTCGTGCTCAACAACCTGTATAAGTACACCTCGCTGCAGACGACCTTTGGCGCCAACAACCTGGCGCTTGTCAACGGCGTTCCCAAATGCCTGAGCCTGCGCGAGATGCTGCAGCACTACATCGACCACCAAGTCGACGTCGTCACCCGCCGCACCCGCTTTGACCTCAAGAAGGCCCAGGCGCGTGCCCATATCCTCGAGGGCTACCTGATGGCTCTCGACCATATCGACGAGGTCATCAGCATCATCCGCTCCTCGCAGACCGACTCCGAGGCCAGCAGCCACCTGATCGAGCGCTTTGGCTTTACGCCCGAGCAGACCACGGCCATCCTCGAGATGAAGCTGCGCCGCCTGACCGGCCTGGAGCGCGACAAGATCCAGGAAGAGCTGGACGGCTTGCGCCGCGCCATCGCCTACTACGAGGACTTGTTGGCGCACGAGGAGAAAATCCTGGGCGTCATCAAGGAAGAGATGCGCGAGATCTCCAAGAAGTTCGGCGACAAGCGCCGCACCGAGATCAGCCATGTCGAGAAGGACCTGGACGTCGAAGATCTGATTGCCGACGAGGACATGGTCGTGACCATCACCCACACCGGCTACGTGAAGCGCATCCCGGTGGCTGCCTACCGCGCCCAGAAGCGCGGCGGCAAGGGCGTGTCGGGCGTCAACCTTAAAGAGGACGACGTCATCGACGAGATGTTCATCGCATCCACGCACGAGTACGTGCTGTTCTTCTCGAGCAAGGGCAAGGTCTACCGCCTGAAGGTGCACGAGCTGCCGGTGGGTACGCGCCAGGCGCGCGGCACCGCGATCGTCAACCTGCTGCCCTTCGAGGAGGGCGAGAAGATCGCGAGCGTCATCAGCTGCCGCGAGTTCCCCGCCGACGAGTACCTGATGTTTGCCACCAAGAGCGGCATGGTCAAGAAGACCGTGATGAGCGTCTACGACCGTAGCCGCCGCGACGGCCTGATCGCCATCAACCTGAGGGACGACGACGCGCTGCTCGCTGTGCGTCGCGTGCGCGAGGGTGACAAGATTATCATGGCAACCACCGCGGGCAAGGCGATTATGTTCCCCGAGGACCAGGTGCGCGCCACTGGTCGCGATACCAGCGGTGTCCGCGGCATTGGCATGAAGGAAGGCGTGAGCGTTCTTGGTATGGAGATTACCAACGGTAACGGCGACCTGTTTGTCATTACCGAGCGCGGTTACGGCAAACGCACGCCGGTCTCGGATTACCCGGAGCAGAACCGCGGCGGTCAGGGTGTCTACACCATCCAGATGACCGAGCGCAAGGGCAACCTCGCCGCCATGAAGACGGTGGGCCCGCAGCATGAGCTGTTCATCGTGACGGAGGGCGCGACGGTCATTCGCGTCAAGACCGACGAGATCAGCCAAACCGGTCGCGCCACTCAGGGCGTCAAGATGATGACCGTCGACGATAACGACCGCATCTGCGCCGTAGCCCGCATGACAGCCGCCAAAGAGAAACCCGAAGGTGAAGGCACCGAGGCCGCAGCCGACACCGAAGAGGCCCCAGTCGATCTAGGCGACGGCAACGACATGCCAGAAGATCTCCTAGACGAGTAAGAGGCCCTAGCTGGTAGAAAATATCAGACCCCATATATCGGCGGTCGGCGCACTGCGCGCCGACCGCTTTTTTGACAATCTTGGGACTCGCATTCGCCCCGGTCGCACGGCGGCATGTGAAGTCGATCGCGAGTTCCGCACGAGCCAGAGAGCACTTAATGTGCTCTCTGCGCGAGTCAGGACTGTCCGAGCAGGCGACTTCACATGCCGCCGTGCGACCGGGGCGAACACCATCCAAAGTTTTTCAAAAAAGTTGTTGACGCACGCGTAACGACTCGTCTAATATATCCCTTGCGCGATGGACCTGTAGCTCAGTTGGTTAGAGCGTCCGGCTGATAACCGGGAGGTCACAAGTTCGAATCTTGTCAGGTCCACCACTTTCTTTCGCAATAAACACCCCAGCGAGAGCCGAGTCGCCGCTGGGGTGTTTATTACTTTCTCCGTGGGGGTTTAGCTCAGCTGGGAGAGCGCGGGCTTTGCAAGCCTGAGGTCAGGGGTTCGATCCCCCTAACCTCCACCATGATGGACCTGTAGCTCAGTTGGTTAGAGCGTCCGGCTGATAACCGGGAGGTCACAAGTTCGAATCTTGTCAGGTCCACCATCAAAACTTTGAAGAGCCCTGGGGCATTGCCTCGGGGCTTTTTTCTTACCCGTTGGAGTAGTTAATTTGGGACGGGGCTTTTTTAGCTACCCGGTTCTGCGACAGCCTCAGTTTCTAGACCTGCCGCTGGGTAGCTAAAATAGCCCCGTCCCAAATTAACTACTTTGATTTTGTGTGCTGGGCGAAAGATTGGGTAGTATAGCTATTCAATGCGGCGACCCTGCCGTGTGTTAACCGCTACGTACCGGAGGTGTTCCATGGTTCGTGTCGACATAGAGACCATCGTCATGGCCGCCGGTCCCGTGCCATCGCTTATCGTGCTTCG
>CABUWR010000030.1 GCA_902495265.1 uncultured Collinsella sp.
AACAGCCGTATTGGCCGCGGGCACAGGCTCCTGTGCAACGGGAGCAGGCTCCGGCTCAAACGTCGGCTCCTCGCCCTCTTCGTAATCGAGCGTGCAGGACTCGGGAAGCATCCCCAGGGCACGGATGGCATCCGAGCCAAACCGGATGTTGCCGGCGGCATTGCGATAAAGCTTGGGCTCGGGCTCGGCCTGCTCGGCCGCGGCAGGCTCCTCTGCCGACTCGGCAGCGGACTCGTCTGCAACGGGCTCCTCGGCCGGAATATCTTGGACCTGGGGCTCGGGTGCGATGGCGCCAATCAGGGTCTCGTCGGCAGAAGCACCTTCGAATCCATCGATTTGCTCATCAAAAGCCTCGCCCTGCGCGGCCTCATCCTCGGGAGCGACCGGCTGGCCATACTCATCCTCGGTATAGGCAGGCTCTTCGTACTCGATGGTATTGCCGTAATCGTTTTGCTGCTGGGCCGCGGCATACTCGGCCGCCGCACGCGCCATCTCCTCGGCGCGGCGCTTCTGCTCGCCAAAATACGTGTCAAACGGAATATCGTCAGGGAACTCGTTCTCACCCTGATAGGGGGCGACGTTATCCATGACACCCAGCATGGCGGCAACAGACGACTTGTTGCAAACCGAGCCGGACGTGTAGGGAAGGACAAAACGATTGGAAATGATATTGGCGGCATTAGCAAGAGCCACGAGAGAAGCGAGGATCGCGACAATCCACAGCAGGACCTTCAACGCGCCAGGAAGCGGCAAGATGCGCAGGATGGCAATGGCCGCAGGAGCAATCGTGGCTATCGGGAGCAACTTGGCGATTAGCGCTCGATACGGCGCATAGGGCTCGCGAGCGAGCAGTTCGGCGCGCGGGGAGTCATAGTGCGCGACGACAACGACCGGGCGATTGCGCGGAGAGGCAAGCGGACCCGACGCCTTGTGGTAGGCGATGACGTTTTGGCTCACGCCCGTCTTGCCCAGGCGCGAGATCACGGGGCGCCCGGTTCGCTCGAGCACATAGAGCACGGCTCCGACAATGGCCAACAGGGTGCCGACTAAGCCGATACCGCCGCCGATGCCCATAAGCAGGGCACCGGCAAATGCCAGAATGCCCGTAACGGCAAACGCCATCCTGCTCGGCGCGGGAGCATTAAACTCCTGCACCTCGGGATCAAAGCCGTGGTTGCGGAAAATTTGAGCGATATCTTCGGCGGCCAAGCGCTCTTCTTCGCTGCACGCCGGCGTGATGCCAGTGTTCTGCAGCAGGTGGTTAATATAGTTCTGGGTGTTCGCCATATGCGCTCCACATCCATAATCCGACAAATAGGCCCAATGTATGCACATTAGAACCGTATATAGTCGAAAGTATACCCCGAGCGAGCGCAAACGACCGAATTCGGGCCATCTTAACGCCCCGAGCGGACAAGGATATAGCCTAATCTCCATATCGGACTAAAATCATGGCATCAAACACCTTCCCATGCGAGGATTCTATGACGGCAAGCGATACAACCGTAACGAATAAAAAGGGGGCGCCGGGGCCCGGTTTCGACAAGACCGCCCAGCGCATCCTCAATCTGTTCTTTGTCCTCAACAGCTCTCCCGAGCCATTGACCACAGAGCAAATTGTCCTGGATTCCGATCTTGGCTATGGGTCGGGCAATATCGACTCGGACAAGCGCAAGTTTCGCCGCGATCGCGAAAAACTCCTCGAACGCGGAATCACGATCAAGGAAGTTCGCGCAGCAGGCGCCCAAGAAACCGAAGAAAGCGCGTGGACCATCGATCGCGAGCACACGTTTGCGGCCGGTGGCCTCATCACCGCAGACGACGCGGACATCTTGCTCGACGCTATCGACCAGACCCTTGCGACCGGTTCGGCCGCGTTTGCCACGCCGCTTGCAGACATACGCTCCAAGATCGCCTACCTCACCGGCGCATCGACCGCAGAAGAGCCTCCCGCCCGTCGCTTACCCGCCGTCGATGCGGTGTGGAGCGCTTTCGCCGAACGCTGCGCACTGCGCTTTTTGTATCAAAACGGGCACGGGGAGCAAAAAGAGCGCACCGTCTGCGTATACGGCATGTTTGAGCACGAGGGTGTGGCGTATTTTTGCGGACTCGACAACGCCACCGATGAAATCAGGACGTTTCGCTGCGACCGTATCGTTCGCGCATGGCGCCCCTCGAAGGCCTACTCCATCCCCGCCGACTTTAACCTGAACGATCGCCTGTTCTTCGAGTTTGATTTTGCCAATTGCAAGCCCGTTATGGCGACCTTTTCGTTTGCCCCGCAAGCCCAGGCCGACATGGTCAGCGGCCTAACGCGCGGTCGCGGGGAGCTCACGCACACCGAAGAGGGTTGGACCTGGACCGTCGGCGTGCGCGACCTTAATGCCGCTGCCTCGTTTTGTATGGAGCACGCCATGGACGGCATGAGACCCGTTGCCCCCGATGCACTTAAACTGGCGTGGAACCACCTCATCGAAAGGACGGTGCACGAGCATGCCCGTGCGTAAACTCACCAGCGAGCAAAGGCTCTCGCGTGCGATTGACATCATGGAGGCCCTCTACGCTGCCGGTGAGACCGGTATGACACGAGGGGATATCTGCAGCCGTTTTGATATCACGGGTGCGGCGCTCGACGAAATTATCGATATCGTCTCGACCCTCGCTGACCGTGAGTCGGGCGCACGCATCATCTGCGAACGCCACGGCGAGTGCATCATCCTGACAGGCGATGCGGGGCGTGTGCTGCCC
Source organism: uncultured Collinsella sp. (assembly GCA_902495265.1). Classification (GTDB taxonomy): domain Bacteria; phylum Actinomycetota; class Coriobacteriia; order Coriobacteriales; family Coriobacteriaceae; genus Collinsella. Next base: position 2,749 of record CABUWR010000030.1, read on the forward strand.
TTGCGCCTAAGTGCCGCCGAAGGTGCCGTGCTCAACCACGAACTCGAATCGATGGGAATCGACTCTCGGGCAGCAGAGCGTATCCGACACGCCCTCCTACCCGAGAAACTCGGCTACAACCAGCGCGTCGTCGATACCGTTGCCCGAGGATCGCACTGGCAACAGCTGAACTGCGCGATTCAAGACGGCGTTCGATGCCGCATCATCTACCGTTCGATGGACGACACACGGCCGCGTGAGCGTCTCATCGACCCCCTGCGCATCGCGACGCATGGCGACCAAACATATCTGATTGCCTGGGATGTCGAAGTTGATGCGCAGCGCTCCTACCGCATGGACAAAATCGAAGGCCTTGCCCTTACCGACGATTCTGTGGAGCGCCACACATCCGTGTCCTCGTCCCTCCACGAATCCCTTTCCCAAGCGGAGCAGAGCGCAAAACTCCTCATGCCGCTCGACATGGCAGAGCGCCTAGACTGGGCCGGCATCATGTCGATTGAGCCAAACGGGGCAGACATGGCGACGGTGACCGTGCGTTATGGGTCAGAGCACTGGCTGTTCTGCCAGGTAATCGCAGCGGGCGGAGCCATCCGCATACTGGATGACCCCGCCTCGGCAAAGCGTCTATGCGATATGGCGAAGAGCCTGACCTGCCCGCTTTAACGGCGTCGCTCGTGGCGTGCACGCCACAGCTGCAAATAATGACCGATCTGCGCCGACTCGATACGCTGGTAGGAAGTCGTGGGCAGCGACGTCAAGAACTTCTTACCGTAGCCCTTTGTCACCAAGCGCGGATCTGCCAAGATGAGCACGCCGCAATCAGTCGACGAGCGGATGAGACGGCCGGCGGCCTGCTTGACTTCGAGCACCGCCTCGGGCAGCGAGTAGCGCGCCCAAGCGCGGTCCTCGCGCAGGTTGCGCTCACACGAAAGAGGATCCGTGGGGCTCGAGAACGGCAGCTTGGGGATAATGACGCAACGCAGTGTCTCGCCGCTGGCGTCAAAGCCCTCCCAAAAGGCCTTGAGCGCAAAGAGCGATGAAGTCGGCTCGTTGATAAACCGATCGCGCAGGCGACGCGGGGACGAGTTGCGTTGCTGGCAATTGAGCTCCAGGCCCGCTCGCGCCAATTTGGGCTCGACGCGGGCATACAGGTCCTCCATATCGCGCCTGTTGGTGAAGAGCGTGAGCACCGATCCACCCATGGCGAAATGGGCATCGACCAGCACACGCTCGAGCGCCGACAGATAGCGCTCGCGATCGCGCGGATCAGGAATGTCCCCCGCCACAACCACGGCCATATTCGAGTCAAAGTCATAGCTCGAATCCAGGTGTAGCGATGAGGATGTCGACGCACCGATGCGATCGAGGCCGACGGCATGGTTGAAGTGCTCAAAGCTCTTAGACACCGTCATGGTCGCCGAAGCGAAGATGGCTGTGTGCACCTCGGGCAGCCACTCGTTCGCCAAGGCCTCGCCGATGTCGATGCGCTCGGCGGTCATAGACTCCCCGCCCGCTCGCAGCCGGCGGTTAACCTGCAGTGAGTACACATAGTGCTCATCCGTACCCTCAATGATGAGCTTGAGATTCTCGACCAACTCGTGCAGACGGCGCGAAATGTCGCCCAGGTCAACGACGACCTCGGGCTTATCGGCAGCGACAGCTTGCACCAGCGCGTCTACGCTTTTATCCGCCTGGTCCAGTGCATCAATTGCGGTATAGGCCGACTGCAAAAAATCGTGCCAGTCATCCGACTCGCGCAGCTCGGGACCAATCCACAGATTCGCGTTGTCATAGCCCCCGCGGGCACGGCGGCCAAGCTCGCGCACGCCATCGAACACATCGGCAATCGCCATGCTCGCGCGGGCAACCGTCGACGTTGCTTTGGCGGTGAGTCCCAGGTAGAGCGTGGAGCCCTCGGAAGTGGCCAAATCTCGGGAAACCTGACTCAGCGCGCCGGCACTCGACCCACCCAAGCGCTCAAACAGCACGCGCGACTCATCTGCCGAAACCACGCGCGCCCATTGGCGACGAGCCTCACGCTCGATGGAATGGGCCTCATCGACCACCCAGTGACGAATCGGAGGCAAAATCCTTCCCTCGGCGGCCACGTTGCGGAACAGCAGGGAATGGTTGGTAACCACCACGTCGGCATGTGCCGCACGGCGGCGCGCCCCGTGGACCAGGCATTTGTCAGGGAAGAACGGACACAGACGACGAGCACACTCGCGCGAAGCCGTCGTAAAGTCGGGACGGTTGACGCTGCGCCAGCGAATGCCGAGTGAATCGAGGTCGCCATCGGCAGATTGGCACACATACGCCATGATCACCGCAACCGCCGTGAGCGTGTCAGCAGGATCGCGCTTGGTGGTGATCTCAATCTGACTACGGCTCATGCGCTCGAGCTTGCGCAGACACGGATAGTGGTCATAGCCCTTGAGCGCACAAAATGACAGGCCCCCGTCCAGCTGTTCGGCGAGCTTTGGCAGCTCATGGTACATAAGCTGGTCGGCAAGATTATTCGATTTGGTCGCGATGCCGACGGTAATGTTGTTTCGGCGGGCGGCCTCGGCGAAGGGCACGAGATAGGCCATCGACTTACCGACGCCCGTGCCCGCCTCGATCACGCGATGGGTACCCGTGACCAGCGCATCGCGCACCTCAACCGCCATCGCGATCTGCTCGTCGCGCGGCTCATAGGTGGGGTACATACGATTGACCAGGCCGCCGGGGGCGTAATCTGCCTCGATCTCTTCACGGCTCGGCATCTTAAGGACCGACAACTCGTCCGCATCAACGCGATCGCCTGCGCGATCGGCCTTGAGCACATCGGCACGAGCGGCGCTGAGCGAAAATATCGAACCTGGATTCTGGCCAGCCAAAAAGGAAAAAATGGGGCGATAGGACCAAGGCACGTCCGCGTGCATGTCCGCCATGCGCGCCATAAGGCCCGAAGGCAGGTCGGTAAGTGCGACCAACAGCACGCGCCACACGCCGCACAGGGCATCAACGTCGGCGTTCGCACGGTGCGACACCGAATCGCACCCAAACAAGTCGGCCATAAAGGACAGTTTGTGCGATATCAGGCGCGGAAGCGCAATGCGCGATAGCGCCAGCGAATCGATCCAGATATCACTCACGTTGACGCCGCCCTTGACCGATTCGATGAACGACCGGTCAAACGTGGCGTTATGCGCGATAACAGGACAGCCGCCTACAAAGTCGGCGAGTGCCGCGACGGCCTCGACGGCCGACGGAGCATCTGCCACATCGGCGTTCGTAATACTCGTAAGCTCGGTAATCTCTGCAGGAATTAGCTGCTTGGGATGCACGAACGTATCAAAGCGGTCAATGACCTCGCGGCCCGAAAGGCGGGCCGCGGAAATCTCAATTAACTCGTTGTCCTGCACCGAAAGACCCGTGGTCTCGGTATCGAGGACGATTACGTCCTCCTCGATGAGGCCAAACGACTGCGTCTTAGCGCGCTCGGCGAGCGTGGCGTAAGAATCGATGACAAACTGCGGCGTTCCAGGAGATACGGCGTCCTCAATTAGCATGCAACGCCCGCTCGACGGAGACCCATACGGATCAGGCTGTCGCACACTTGCGGGAACGTCATGTCGTCGGTATGGCGAATCTCATCGGGATACAGCGACGTATCGGTCATGCCGGGAATGGTGTTGGTCTCGAGAATGACAGGACCGTCCTCGCTTACGATAAAATCGCTGCGCGAAACGCCCAGACAGCCGAGGGCCTTATGGGCCGCACAGGCAAGTTCCTGGGCACGCGCATAGTTTTCGGGCGACATCTGCGCCGGAATGCGGTGGATGTCTGTGGGGTCGACGTACTTTACATCCAGGTCGTAGAACTCGCAGTCCTCAGGCTTGCGGATCTCCACAATCGGCAGCGCGCGCACGTCGTCCTCGCCGTACACGCCCACAGTGATCTCGGTTCCCTCGATGCACTTTTCGACCAGCACTTTATCGCCGTACTCAAAAGCCTTGACGATTGCCGCCGGCAGCTCGGAGGGCTCGTGAACGAGCGAAATGCCGTAGCTAGAGCCGTTGACGGCGGGCTTTACAAAGCAACGCTCGCCACAAATCTCGACGATACGATCAATATCGACCTCGTCGCCCGCCTCAAGCGCCAGGCCGGGGGCAATGGGGATGCCTGCCTTGGCATACAGAAGCTTTGAAACCTCTTTATCAGCGCCACATGCGCTGGCGAGCACACCTGACGCCGTGTAGGGAATACCCAGCGTCTCCATGGCCCCCTGCATGGCGCCATCCTCGCCGCCGGCGCCGTGCATGGCGATAAACGCCACGTCGAAGCCACCGGTCGCCATAGTCACCATAAAGTCATCGGCAGCGGTGTCGAGCAGCTCCACCGAGGTGTAGCCAGCCTCCTTCAGTGCCGCCACGACGTTCTTTCCCGAATTGAGCGAAATCTCGCGTTCGGCGGAATGGCCGCCCGCCAAGACCGCTACGTGCATGTTCTCTAGGCTTTTACCCGGCATGGGCAGACTCCTCCTCTATAATTTCTGCAGCTGATACCATATTGTAGCGATACCCTCTACGTTTCCCCAAAATCGAAAGGCTTCCATGAATCCCAGGACTAAATCTCAAGACATTCGCGACTTGAGCCAAAACGATATTCGCGAACTTGTCGCCGAACTCGGCCAACCCGCTTTTCGCGCAAAGCAGCTCATCGAATGGGTTTTTGAGAAGAACGTCTGTTCGTTTGATGACATGACCAACCTTCCCAAGGCCTTCCGCGAGCAGCTTAAAGAGGCCTTTGCCTTCGATACGCCGACCGAGCTCACCAAGCAGGTGTCTAAGGATGGCTCTCGTAAATACCTACTCGAGTACCACGACGGCATCTCCATCGAGACCGTCGGCATGCCTCGTCGCAACAAGCTGTCTGTCTGCGTATCCACCCAGGCAGGCTGCGGCATGGGCTGCGCTTTTTGCGCCACCGGCCTTAACGGCCTCAAGCGCTCTCTGACCGCTCAAGAGATCGTCGACCAGGTACTTCATGTATCCAACGACTTTGGCGAGCGCGCAACGAGCGTCGTGTTCATGGGCCAGGGCGAGCCGTTTGCCAACTACGACGAGGTCCTCAAGGCGCTGCGCATTCTTAATGACCCTGACGGTATCGGTATTGGAGCCCGTCACCTTACTGTCTCTACCAGCGGTGTTATTCCTGGTATTCGCAAGTTTGCCGACATTCCCGAGCAGTTCACGCTCGCCGTCTCGCTGCACTCTGCCATTCAGTCCACGCGCAACAAGATTATGCCTGGTGTCAAGAAGTACACGCTCCTGCGCCTTCATGAGGCACTGCAGCTCTACACCGAAAAGACCGGCCGCCGTCCGACATACGAATACGCCATGATCGAGGGCGTCAATGACACCAACCCCGAGATGCAGGCGCTCTGCGACTTCTGCGAGGGCACGCTGTGCCACGTCAACCTGATCCAGCTCAACGATATCGAGGGCAGTCCTCTCAAACCGTCACCGATTCATAAGGTTGAAGACCTTCAGCGTCGTCTTGAGTCCCGTGGCATTGAGACCACGATCCGTAACTCTCGCGGCAACGATATCGACGCTGCTTGCGGCCAACTCAAGCAGCGCTTCAAGGTTCAGAAGAACGCGTAGGGGAGACCAACCTGAACGTTTCATGTGAAACATCGAACAGCCCCGGTTGCTTAATTGCAACCGGGGCTGTTTCATATCTATCGCTAATTCGCATCGAGCGATTGTTCAACAACTTTTTCGAAAGAAATAAGGGGTCCTTGTTCTGGCGTTCAGACAAGGACCCCTTAAAAAAGGCTAGTAATTGTTAGGTACCTAAAAGCCTACATTTTCCCATTGATGGTTAACCCAATCTTGATTAATCTTGGGATTCTTAGTTACCTGAGCTGTACGCATAGCGACATCCTCAGTCATAACATCCATTTTCTTTTTGGACGTATCCACAATATCCTGAGCTCCGCGAAGCAGACGACCACGCAACTCATCGTCTGTTGCGATCTTAAATCCCGCAAACGCACCAACCGCTACAGTTGCAGCCAAAGCAAGAGCAGTCAGAACTTTATTCTTCATCCCGACCTCCCTGGTCAAATTGAATCATCTCGCCAAGAATGCGAGACAGCTCTTCCTCATCCTTAAACTCGATCTCGATCTTATTCTTGCCGCGCGAGCTCTTGACGCGAACGTTTGTGTTAAACACCTGACGCAGAACGCGTGCAGCTTTCTTAAAAGACTGAGGCGTTGCAGGGCGAGGTGTTTTAGGCGTCTCTCCGGCAGAAAACAGTGGGGCAAGATTTTCTGTCGCACGGACAGACAATCCCTCTGCAACAACCTTCTCAGCAAGCTTAATGCGCGCATCTTCATACGGAACCGCAAGAATTGCACGCGCATGACCAGCAGTCAGCTTGCCTTCGAAGATCATCTGCTGAACTACCTCTGGAAGATCAAGCAGGCGCAACGAATTGGTGATTGCGGAACGAGACTTGCTGACAGCCTTTGACAAGGCTTCTTGAGTCATACCGCTCGCATCGATGAGCTGTCGATATCCCTTTGCCTCTTCGACGGGGTTAAGGTCAGAGCGCTGAAGGTTTTCAATCAGCGCGAGTGCAAGCATCTGCTCATCATCAACATCTTTAATGATGACGGGGAGCTCCTCAAGACCCGCAAGTTTCGAAGCCTGATAACGGCGCTCACCCGCGATAATCTCATAGCCATTACCGTGCTTGCGCACAAGAAGCGGCTGAAGAACGCCATGCTCCTGAATTGACTCACTCAACTCTCGAAGCTCGGTCTCATTGAAATGAATTCGTGGCTGATTTGGGTTCGGAACGATATCTTCGATTGGAAGCTTAGTTTCCGAAGCGGCATTTGATGCTGACGCTGCAGATCCGCCAGTCTCATATTCAGCTTCCGAAACCAGTGCATTGAGTCCACGTCCCAATCCGCCACGTTTCTTTGCACTAGGCACGCTTGATCACCTCTTTTGCAAGGTTCATATACGCTTTTGCACCCTTATTTTGAGGTGCATAGGTAATTACCG
>CABUWR010000031.1 GCA_902495265.1 uncultured Collinsella sp.
AGATATCTCCCTTTGCATTGGTTGCTTTACTGGGACAGAGTATGAGCGCTCATATGGCCATCGTAAAATATACATTTATAACAGTTTGATATAGATGTTTCCTATATCAGTTGGGACTGCCATAGAGAGATTTGACCCGTACAGAACGCAGCAGCCTAGATATGCTGACGAATCGCGTCGATATAGGCCTGTCCGTAGCGCGTGAGCGTCGTGTTCTTGCGCGTGATAATGCCGATCTCCATGTACTCGTCCACATCGAGCGGAATCGAGATAATGCCGGGGCCGTTGAGCTCGTGGCTGATCACGCCCGAACACACCGTGTAGCCGTTGAGACCCATGGCCAGGTTGAACAACGTCGCACGGTCGCGCACACGGATATTCTTGCGGCGCTCAAAGGTCGAGGTCAGCTCCTCGGAATAGTAAAACGAGTTGTAGCTGCCCTGCTCATAGGACAGGAACGGGTAGTCTTCCAAGTCCTCGAGCGTCACGCTGGAGCGGCCAGCCAGCGGATGGTCTGCACACACAAAAACGTGCGGCGTAGCGCAGAAGAGTCCTTCGAACACGAGATCGTTGGCCGCCAGCATGCGCTCGATAACCTCGCGATTGTGCTCGGACAGATATAGGATGCCCAGTTCGCTTTTCATATGCGCGACGTCCTCGATAATCTCGTGAGTCTGCTCCTCGCGCAGGGTAAAGTCATAGCGCGCGGCATCGAATTCACGGATCACATCGACAAACGCATTAACGGCAAAGGAATAATGCTGGCAGCTCACACTAAAGTGCGGCACCTGCTCGGACGCGCCCTTGTACTTGCCTTCGAGCAGATCGGCCTGGTCGAGCACCTGTCGCGCGTAGCCCAAGAAGGTCTCGCCCTCCTCGGACACAATGACACCCTTGTTGGTGCGCTCAAAGATGTGCACGCCCATCTCGTTTTCGAGGTCGCGGATCGACGCGGTAATCGAAGGCTGCGACACAAAGAGACGGCGCGAGGCCTCGGTGATGCTGCCGCATTCGGCAACTTTGACGACATACCTGAGCTGCTGAAGCTTCATAGCGCCCTCCCTAGACGTTCGTGACGCCGAAACCCGTCGTGCTCATCTGACGCATAAACGGCGGCATCTCCCCCGTCGCGGCGCAAGCGGCAATCTGATGCAGAGCCCCGGCAACCGCATCGTCTGCCGCAGCGCCGATATGCCAGCGTGCGGCAGCCGTGACAGCCTCGTTGGCATTGGCGACTGCAACGGAGTTGGGAACGGCATCGATCATGGGTAGGTCGTTATCGGAATCGCCAAATACGGCCACCTCATCGGGCGTCAGGCCCAAAGCGCGCGCCAGCTCCAGCGCAGCGCAGCCCTTGTCCCAACCAGCCGGAAGGATGTCAAACAGGCGCACTCGGTTGTTGGGAAACACAAGCGAGAGTTCCGGCACCTCAGCGGCAACGCGCTCACGTAGCTCCGCGAGCTCCTCACGCGAACGGGCACTCCAGATATTCGCCTTGAACACCGGTGCGTCATCGACAACAGGACGGCACGGGGCCTCTTCGCCCTTGAGCCACGCGTTGCCGCCCGACTCCATGGCGCGGCGTACGCGCTCGGGGTCGCTCGTCACGCAATAGGCATCGTTACCCCAAAAGTCATCGCCCAGGCTGTAGACTTTTAGAAATGTATCGTCGGTCTCTTGCTCCAGATAGTCGGCCAAACGCATCAGAGCATCGTTGTCGATTGCGCGCGAGGCGACTACTTCGCCGTCGATAAACATCACCTGGCCGTTACAGAACGCACCGGTCGAAAAGCACTCGGAACAATTTTTGAACATCCAGCCCATCGCGAACGGCTGGCGACCCGAAACCGGACCAAAGTGCAGACCCGCCGCCTGCATGGCATGAATGCCCTCGATGGCGTAGTCACTGGCGCCGTCATGCCCGGCTGGAATCAGCGTATCGTCCATATCGGTCAGCACAAGTTTGATCATAAGGCCCCCATTCGTATCGGTCCTACCTATTGTAACGACCTGCCAAAATAAACCTGTCCCTTTTTGGCAGGTGCGTTAGTATAGGGAACAACAGATTCGATGCGGGAGTGCCGGCGGTGCAAACCACAAGGCTGAGAGGGCATGGGGCCCAATCCTTTGAACCTGTCAGTTAATGCTGGCGTAGGGAGCATGCCGCCTTTACAGGGGCGCTGTCTATGCACAGCGCCCCTTTTCTATGCCAAGGAGGCATGTGCAGTGATTGATTCGGAACAGCTTAAGCAAAATGTGGTCAAAGCCGTGGAGGAGATTCGTGCCACCAATCCGATGGCCGGCTCCATCACCAACACGGTGACGATCGACTTTGTCGCCAACGCGCAGCTCGCCGTGGGCGGTTCGGCCGCCATGGTCTATCTGCCCGACGAGGGCGAGGCGCTCGTTGCCGGCGGCGGCGCCATCTATCTCAACATGGGCACGCTCTTCCCCATCTACGAGCAGACGATTCCCCGCGCGGCCAAGGCGGCACACGACGCCGGCAAGCCCTGGGTGCTCGATCCGGTGGGTCTGGGCATCGGCAGCCTGCGCACCCAGCTGGTAAACGAGCTCAAGCAGTACAAGCCCGCCATCGTGCGCGGCAACGCCTCCGAGATCATCGCGCTCGCCGGCCTGTGGGGTCTTGAGGGCGAGGCGGCTGATCTGAGCCGCGTGCGCGGTGTCGATACCACCGACACGGTCGACGCCGCCCGCGATGCCGCCGTGGCGCTCGCCCGTTACACCGGCGGCGCCGTAGTGGTCTCGGGCGAAGTCGACCTGATTACCGACGGCACGACCGTGGCCAAGTCCCACGGCGGCAGCCCGCTCATGTCCAAGATTACCGGCTGCGGTTGCTCGCAGGGAGGCGTGCTGGCCGTGTACGCCTGTGCCACCGACCCGTTTACGGCAGCCATCTGCGGCACCGCCGTCTACAACGTTGCCGGCACGCGTGCCGCCGCTGTCGCCGATGCCCCGGCAAGCTTTAAGGTCGCCTTTATCGACGAGCTATACCGCGCGACCGCCCAAGACATCGCCGATAACCGACTCGAACTCGAGGAGGCATAAGCCATGTCCGAGCCTGCAACCAATGCCAGCATGAATACGCTCGTCGCTGTGGCCATCGCCCCATGCGGCACCGGCGATGAGCTGTCCGCCGAGGTCGCCGAGGTCGTGCGTGTCATTCGCGAGAGTGGCCTTCCCAACCGCACCACCTCGATGTTCACCGAGATCGAGGGCGACTGGGACGAGGTCATGCAGGTCGTGCGCGACGCAACCTTTGTGTTGGCGAGCAAGGGCATCCGCACCGAAGTCGTGCTCAAAGCCGATATTCGGCCCGGATTTACCGACACCATGACCGGCAAGCTCGAGCGCATGGAAGCACAGATCAAGAAGCAGGAGGAAACACGATGAGCATCCGCGACAACCTTGATATCTCGGCCTATCTGGTACTCGGCCCCGAAAACACGCTCGGGCGCCCCGTGGGCGATGTGGTGGCCCAGGCGCTCGACGCCGGCTTTACCTGCATCCAGGTGCGCTCCAAGGTGGCAAGCGCCCGCGAGATCATCGCGCTGACGGGCGACGCCGCGCAGGCAATCGCACAGGCCGGCAAGACCGGTCAGGTCGCCTTGCTGATCGACGACCGCCTGGACTGCGTACTTGCCGCGCGCGAGCAGGGCATCGCTGTCGACGGCGTGCACGTGGGCCAGAGCGATATTCCCGTCGAGGTCTGCCGCAAGCTTCTGGGCCCCGACGCCATCGTGGGCCTTTCGGCCCGTTGCGAGGAGATGCTCGAGTACGTCAAGACCGCCGACATGAGCCTGGTCGACTACCTGGGCATCGGCCCACTCCACGAGACTGAGACCAAGCGCGATTGCGGACGCGCAGCCGATGGCTCCATCATCACCAAGAGCTTTGAGGACCTGGCCGCACTCCACGCGGCAAGCCCCGTACCCATCGTGGTGGGCGGCGGCGTCAAGACGGCCGACCTGCCGCAGCTCAAGGCCACCGGCGTCGACGGCTTCTTTGTGGTGAGCGCTGTCTGCAGCGCCGATGACCCCTACGCCGCCGCCAAGGAGCTTGTCGAAACCTGGCAGCAGGCATAAGTCTAGGCCGAGCAGTTGCTCCGCAGCCTCATATCTTCAGCAATGGAAAGCGCATCCCAGTTTGGACCTCCATTCCGGGATGCGCTTTCCGCATGCGCCCCTTACCCCGCCAGGTACGCTTCCAACGCCGGTAAGGTCACCTCTGCATCATGGCGGCCGATCTGGTAGATGCGCTCGAGCTCATCGGGTTCGCGGCACAGTGACGGCACCTTCACCGATTCGCTCGGACGCACCACAAAGATATCGCCGGCAGCCTCGCGACGTGCCAGGTCATCGAGCGTGGCATTGTAAACCTCATGCCGATGCTCAAGCGCTGCAACAAAGTCCGGGTAGTGACGGAACACGCGACGCAGCATGGGCATCACGCTGTTGGGCTGCTTCACAAAGCCTGCCGGCTGCGTGAGCACCACGATATTGCGGTCATACCCCTGCGCAAACAGCCATGCACTGGGAATGGAATCAGCCACGCCACCATCCAGATACTTATGCCCGTCAATAGCAACGGGACGCGTCGCCACAGGAATCGCCGACGATGCCCGGATCCACTCGATATCCCGCTCGTCGCCATAGGGCAGGTCGTGGTAGACGGCCTTGCCCGTCTCGATATCGGTGCACACGCACGTAAACCGCATGGGACAGGCGCGATACGCCTCCAAGTCAATGGGATCGCGCTCAATGGGCACCTCGTGATAGGCAAAATCGGCATTGAACATATCGCCGGTCCGCAGCCAGCTTGCTACACCCGCATAGCGCTTATCGGCACAATAGACCTTGTTATAGCGAATGGCACGGCCGATCTGGCGCGATTTAAAGTTGTAGCCAAACGCCGCGCCCGCCGAGACACCCACCATATGGTCGCAGGTCAAACCGTGCTCCATCCAAACGTCGAGCACGCCCGCCGTATACATACCGCGGTAGCCGCCTCCCTCGAGTGCAAGCCCCACCGTGCGCGTCATATTTGGCTGTGTCATGCGACCATCTCCGTTCCTGCGTTTAAAACCGGGACAAGTATACCCGTCAACATATACCGCCCCAGTCGCATTTTTCATGCGCACCCAGGCGTTGCGGTTTGGCGAATAATAGCCGCCCGTAGCATGTACACCCATATATAATTCTGCACTGTTGTTTATACTACTCAGCAGTTATCAACAGCGAACATTAGCCGGTAAATTAACCCAACAACGCAGCAAGGCGGGGGCCTGGATACACGCAAAGCGCCGAACAACAACGCGTGTGCACAACGAGCTCGCCCGACGCAATTCGCCCGACCTCAGAAAGCCGCTTACGACATGGATACTGTCAGCAATTACACCGAAACGCTCGAAAAGACCGTCCGCGACCTTCTCAAGCGTCAGGATGATCTGATTAGGACCGCCTTTACCGACCAGCTTACCGGGCTTGGCAACCGCGGCGGCTTTACCCGTTCCCTCGAGGAGCTCTGGGAGCAGGACACCCCCGTTACCATGGCGTACATCGATATCGACAATCTCAAGCACTGCAACGACGTCTTTGGCCATGACGAGGGCAACCGCTATATTTTGCAGGTAAGCCTCTATCTCAAGCTGTATATGAAAGTGGACGAAGCGGCGTTTCGCATAGGCGGCGACGAGTTTGCCATCCTATCTACAATTGCGACCGAGGACGATCTCGCCAAACGTCTGGAACACTGCCGAACGACCCTGCTCAAAAACAACGATTCCGAGATGCCCCACTCGTTTAGCTACGGAGTGTCGCACGCCGACCCCGCCCTGGGCGAAGCCCCCAATCGCATGACGCTCGATGCCGACCATCGCATGTACGACTACAAGCTACGTCATGCCATGCACCTTGATCGACGCAATATCACGCAAGTCCACGCCGACGACTTCGAAATAAGCGATCGTATTTTCGACGCCTTTTCGATGATCAACGAGGGCCGTTATTTCTTTATCGAGAACTTGGACAAACATCGCACCCTTTGGTCACAAGGCGCCTTGCGCGATCTTGGCCTTCCCTCGGAGCACATAGACAACTGTCGCGATTACTGGAAAACGCGCGTGCATCCCGATGACCTTGAGGCCTACATCAACGACATCGACCAGGTCTATAACGGCACCAAGCACCGTCGCGTCATGCAGTATCGTGTGCGCAATGCCGTCGGCGACTACGTCCTTTGCCGTGCTCGCGGGTTTCGCATCGACGGCGACGAAAATGTCCCCTCGTTCTATGTCGGCGAGCTCGTCAACCACTCACTTGCCGAAACCGTCGACGCCGTGACAGGCCTCGGCACCCAGCGCATGTTGGTCAATGCCATCGATACCTGCCGCCTCGACCGTTGCGAGACAGGGCTTATAGCGGTGCGCGTTCGTGGCACGACAAAGCTCAACGAGCTCTACGGGACCGAGGCTGTCGACAACATGCTTGCCGAATACGCAGGCCGCATGCTGTCGATCACCCGCGGTAGGAGTCGCGTCTTCCGTTCACGAAGTGCCCAGTTCGTCGTGCTCAGCAACGACCTAGACCACGAGGCATTCGAGCAACTGACTCGCCACCTTAAAGAGGCCGTTTTCGCTCCTATGCAAATCGCGGGCGACACCATTACTCCCGTCTGTCTTGTCGTTCCGGCCTTTTACGAGCACTTAACTCATCAAGCGACTGCCATTTTAGGCGAACTCGAGCGTCGCCTTCGCACGGCCGGCGGGCTTGTTCCCAACGACAGCCTCCCCATACCCGAGGCGGAGCGCAAAAGCGCCATCGCCGAACGTATCGACTTGCTCACGGGCCTCTATCGACCCAGCGAGTTTATGCGGCGCGCCAACGCATTTCTCGAGGCAAGGCGCGACGGCGCCTGGTGCATCGCCACGGTCGACATGGGCCACATGCGCCTATTTAACGAATGGTATGGACAGACCGAAGGCGACCGTATGCTTGCCGATGTGGGCACGGTGCTCAAAGATATCGAGAACGCCGACATGGGTGTCGCGGGATACTGGGGACAAGACGACTTTTGTCTGCTCATACCCTTTGAGCACGATTTCGTTCACCGAGTCTATGCGCGCGTGCGCGAGGCTGTAGCCAAGCACAACGACGGCGTAGGTTTTTGGCCGTCCATGGGCATTTACCCCATCGACTCCCATGAGGAGATCACCATCGATGCGCAGGCCAAGGCCATGTTTACCAATCGACGCGCCAAAAACGACTTTAAGGAGCGCATTGCCATTTTCTGCCCCGCGGAGTACGAGCGCGAAGTCGCGTTCCACCGCACGCTGACCGAATTCCAGTACGCGCTCTCAGATGGCCGTATTACCTACCACTTGCAGCCCCAGGTCGATATGGAAACCGGTGAGATTATTGGCGCCGAAGCACTCACCCGCTGGATTGACAAGGACGGCTCTCTCATTTCGCCCGCAACGTTTATCCCCGCACTCGAGGAAAGCGGCTTTGTGGTGACGCTCGACAAGTACATTTGGCAGGGTGTCGCCTCGTGGCTGCGTGAGCGCATCGATCGAGGACTTCGTGTGGTTCCGGTTTCGCTTAATGTGTCGCGCGTGGATATCCTTGCCTGCGACGTTGCCGAACATATGGGGGCGCTTGCCGCCCAATACAACCTACCGCCCGAGCTCATGCGCATCGAGATCACTGAGACGGCTTATACGGGGGAATCCGAGGCCGTGGACAAACTGACGGCCGACCTGCACACCCGCGGCTTCTCGACCTATATGGACGATTTTGGCACCGGTCAGTCCACGCTCGCGATGCTCAAGAACGTCAACGTCGACGTCATCAAGCTCGACCGCGCCTTTGTACCCACCGACCGCGATCAAGGCCGCAGCACGCAAATCATTTCATCGATGCTCGAAATGGCGCAGTCGCTCCATCTGCCCGTCGAGGTCGAAGGCGTCGAGACAAATGAGCAGGCGAACATGCTACGACAAATGGGTGCCCGCTACGCTCAGGGCTTCCTCTACTACCGCCCCATGCCGGCGAAGGATTTTGAGGCATTGCTCGATGCTGGCAATAACAAATGATACGCTCACGCGCAAAACGCCACCGCCGAAGGGGGAATTTGCCTCCATTAGCTAACTTATATCCCCAATTCAAACCGAATTGGGGATATGATACAAACCACTGTTCCGCCCAAGGAGGTTATCCATCATGAACGAGTCATATCGCCTGGGCGAGCAATCGATTATTGCCTATCTTCAGCGACTTGCGAACGGCATCTCGACCGCCGAACTCGATGTTGCCGCGCTGCCTGCTGAGCTACGCGCCGTTGGCGAGCAACTGCAAAAGACGCATGCCATCCTGCAACAAGAGCGCCAGCTGCTTGAGCGCAACGCCTATATCGATCCGCTCACCAACTTGGGCAACCGCAACGGATTCGACCGTCACGTCGAGCAACTCTGGCGCAAAGGCGACCCCTTCACCTGCGCCTATATTGACATCGACCATCTCAAGCATTGCAATGATAGGTTTGGCCACGCCGAAGGCAATCGCTATATTCTGAGCATCTGCCGCACGCTCTCCGAAACCATGGAACACGATGAGATGCTGTTCCGTATTGGTGGAGACGAGTTTGTGCTTATCTCGCTCTCCGCAAACGAGACTGAACTCGAGCAGCGCTTGGAGCAGGTACGTGCCGGGCTGATCGAGGTGAGCTCAGGTGGCAAGGCGCCCATGATCGCCAGCTTTAGCTTTGGCTGCTCGCGCGTCGATCCACTTGCTGGCGACACACGTCGCCAGATGACGATGGATGCCGATCGCAAGATGTATCGCTATAAGCTTATGCATCGTGTGCAGCAGCCGAAAGACAATGACGCGCCGCAACGCCCGATCGTCGATCAGCTTCCCTGCAACGACCGGGTGTTCCAAGCGATCTCCATGAGCTCCGAGACGCGCTATCCGTTCATCCTTAACCTCGATACGGGCGAATCGCAATGGTCGGTTAACGCCGTGCGCGATTTTGACCTGCCCTCTCAGCACCCTTATAACTCGGTCGACATGTGGCTCGCCCGCGTTCATCCCGAGGACCGCGACAACGTACGTGCTGAGCTCGACATGGTGATAAACGGCACGTGGCACTTCCACTACATGCAGTATCGCGTAATGGATGCCACCGGAGCGTACGCGCTTTGCGACTGCACGGGCTACCGCTTGGACGGCACCGATGCCGAGCCCAGCATGTATGTAGGCATTATCATCAACCGAAGCCTAGCGGATACGACCGACTCGGTAACGGGCCTGGGCGATATTCACGCCCTGGTCAACGCCATTGGCGAAATGCGACGCGTGGCGCGCGAGGCAGGCTTTATTGCCATTAAGGTCGACGATATCGCCGAGGTCAATGCCCGCTTTGGATTCGATGCAGGCGACCGCGTGCTCGCCGAAAGCGCCGCCTGCCTCATGGATTGTTCGCGCGGCAAGGGTCGCCTGTTCCGCTCGACGGGACCAACGTTCGTGGCACTCTTCGATGAGCTCGGCCCCGAGGCAATCGACGAGATCGCAAGCGACATCGAACGGTTCCTGGGTTCGCCCGTGCTCATCGGCCCGCTTGAATATCAGCCGCCCATTCGTGTGGCCACGCTTCATCTGGACAGCGTCGACCGTCAGCCCGTTTCCATTTTGAACGAGCTCAAAGCATTGCTTAAAGAGGCACCGCAAGTACCGGGCACCAAGCTGGACTAGCGCCGTGGGGCGC
>CABUWR010000032.1 GCA_902495265.1 uncultured Collinsella sp.
GATATCCTCCTTGCCCCTGGCGATCCGTCCTGCTTCGGCGCTGACCCCGACCTGCTGCTCAACTGGTGGTACGGTGACAACGTCTGGATGCAGACCCGTTGCCCGTGGAAGGATTCCGCTGAGTGGGGGAAGCTCCACGGTCTCATGGACGAGGCTCTTGCCGCCGAGGGCGACGAGCAGCAGAAGAAGTGGAACGAGTGCTTCGACATCATCGCCGACAACGCTGTTCTGTACCCCGTTGTCCACGTCAAGACCGTTTCCGCTTCCTGGGACGATCCGTCCACCGCGCCCAACGGCGAGGCCCTCGATGGCTTCAAGGGCATCGGCACGACGAGCATGTCCTTCAGGGGCGTCGCGACCGTCAAGGCCTAAGACTCGCTTGAGTCATATGTAGGGCGTCGGTCGTAAGGCAACGTCCTCATAGTTGAAACAAAGACCCGGGCGGCCTCGATGTCGCTCGGGTCTTGTAATGAGTATCCATACTCATATACCAGTTGGTCCTACCGACAAAAGAAAGGGGAGAGAACGTGAACAACTTTCTACGTTTGATTGGAAGGCGTCTCGTGGCGCTGCCGATCATGGCATTGGGCGTCACCGTCCTGGTGTTCTTCCTTATGTCGTTCTCCAAGACCGACCCCGCCTACACGGCGTTGGGTGACGGTGCCTCGCCCGAGGCGGTTGCCGAGTACCATGAGAAGTATGGTCTGGACGACCCCTGGCCCGTGCGCTACGTGCGCTACATGGGCGATCTGATCCATGGTGACATGGGCACCTATGGTGCTGCTCGCAACTCCGTTGCCAAGCGCATCTCCACGGCCCTGCCCGTCACGATGCAGCTGACCTTCATCGGTCTTGCCATCGGCGCGGTCGTCTCGTTTTTGCTCGGCGTCATCGCGGCACTGTATCGCGATAAATGGCCGGACCAAGTGATCCGCGTCTTCTCCATCGCCGGCTTGGCAACCCCGTCGTTCTGGCTTGCCGTTCTGTTGATTCTGCTGTTCTCTTCCTACCTTAAGGTGCTCCCGGCATCGGGTGCTCTGCCTCACTTCACCACGAATCCGGTTGGTTATCTGGGACGTATGATCATGCCCGCTATCGCTCTGGCATTCCCGCTGACGGGCCAGATGACTCGTATCGTGCGTACGGCCATGGTTGAGGAGCTCGATAAGGACTATGTCCGTATGGCTCGCGGCGCCGGCGTTCCCGAGAAGGTCGTCGTCGGCATCAACGTTTTGCGCAACGCACTGATCACCCCGGTCACCACCCTCGGTCTTAAGATTGGCTACCTCATGGGCGGTGCTGTCGTCATCGAGGTCATCTTCAACCTCCCCGGCATGGGTACTGCGATCCTGCAGGGCGTTCAGGGCAACGAGGCGAACCTGGTTCAGGGCGTCGTCATCGTCGTTGCTCTTGCCTTCATCATCATCAACATCGTGGTTGACATGCTCTACCTGCTCATCAACCCGCGCATCAGGACGGTGTAGATTATGGTAAAGATTCGAGAGAAGCAAACCGAGCAGCTCGAGAAAGCTGCCTCCAAGGGGCTCAAGCTCGGTGGCTGGAAGAAGATGACGCTGTCTTCTAAGATCGCCGCCGTCGTGCTGGTGCTGGTCGCCCTGACCGCGATTCTGGCGCCTCTTCTTGCCCCCTATAGCCCGGTCGAGATTTTCACTGCTCGCCAGGCTCCCGGCAACGGATTTATCTTCGGTACCGACGATAAGGGTCGCGACATTCTGTCGCGCATGCTCTACGGTGGTCGTTACTCGCTGATCATCGGCTTTGGCGCCACTGCCATGGCTCTGGTCTGCGGCTCGGTCGTGGGCGCCCTCGCGGCGGTTTCGCGCAAGTCCGTTTCCGAGGCGATCATGCGCATCCTGGACATCATCATGTCCATCCCGGGCATCGCCCTTGCTGCCGTCTTCGTCTCCATCCTGGGCAATTCCGTGCCGTCGATCATCTTCGCCATCGGCTTTATGTACACTCCGCAGATTGCCCGTATCGTGCGCGCCAACATCGTGTCCGAGTACGGCGAGGACTATGTCCGCGCGGTCATCGTTTCCGGCGCCAAGGCTCCGTGGATTTTGATTAAGCATGTTCTGCGCAACTGCATCGCCCCGATCATGGTCTTCACCGTTACCCTGGTCGCCGACGCCATCATCTTCGAGGCCTCGCTGACCTTTATCGGCGCTGGTATTCAGGAGCCTACCGCTACCTGGGGCAACATCCTCGCCGATGCTCGCGGTGGCGTGCTCGCTGGCCGTTGGTGGCAGGCGTTGTTCCCGGGCCTGGCCATCATGATCACCTGCCTGGCACTCAACATCCTCTCCGAGGGCATTACCGACGCCATGGCCGCTGCTCCCTCCGCCGCCCTGGATCCGACCGACTCCTCCAAGCGCCGCGAGGCCGACCTGCTGGTCTCCGACCCCGTTCGCGCCTACAAGGAGCAGGCTCAGTCCCTGTCCGCCCGTCTTGGCGCGCTGCGTGATGTCGAACTCAAGCGTAACGACCGCCATGTGCCCGATGAGTCCGTTGAGCCGATCCTTTCGGTCCGTGATTTCTGCATCCAGTTTGAGCACCACGGTGATATCAACGTCGTCGACCACGTCAACTTTGACGTCCGTCCTGGCCAGACCATGGGCCTGGTCGGTGAGTCCGGCTGCGGTAAGTCCATCACCACGCTGGCCATCATGGGCCTGACCGACGATGACGAGCATCTTTCTGGCGAGGTTCTCTGGGAGGGCCGCGACCTGCTCAAGATGAGCAAGAAGGAGTGGTTCGGCCTCCGCGGTACCGATATCGCCATGGTCTATCAGGACGCCCTGTCCTCGCTCAACCCCTCCATGCTCATTTCCGCCCAGATGAAGCAGCTCACCAAGCGTGGCGGCACCCGTAGCGCCGAGGAGCTCCTGGAGCTCGTGGGCCTCGACCCCAAGCGTACGCTCGAGAGCTATCCGCATGAGCTTTCCGGTGGTCAGCGTCAGCGCGTTCTGATCGCTATGGCCCTTACCCGCGACCCCAAGCTGGTCATCTGCGACGAGCCCACGACCGCTCTGGACGTTACCGTCCAGAAGCAGGTCATCAAGCTGCTTAACGATCTTCAGGCCAAGCTCGGCTTTGCCATGATCTTCGTTTCGCACGACCTGGCGCTGGTCGCCGAGGTCGCTCATAACATCACGGTTATGTACGCCGGTCAGGTTATCGAGCAGGCGCCCACCAAGGAGCTGCTCACCAACCCGATTCACGAGTACACCCGCGGCCTTCTGGGTTCCGTCCTGTCCATCGAGAGCGGTTCGGGCCGCCTGCACCAGGTGCCCGGCGCCGTTCCGAGCCCGCGCGATTTCCCCAAGGGCGATCGCTTCGCACCCCGCTCGAGTCATCCGCGCATTGGCCTGGACACCCGTCCGGTCTTCAAGCGCGTGCCAGGCACCGAGCACTTCTATTCCGAGCTCCCCGATGAGGTGCTCAAGGCAAATGGTTTGACCCCTCACGCGGAGGTGATGTAGATGAGCGAGACCGCAGTCAACGGCGTCGAGCCGATCATCTTCCTTGATGACGTCCACGTCACCTTTAGGACCCGTACCGGCTCGATTCTGCACCCCAACCTGGTTCACGCCGTCCAGGGTGTAACGATTAAGCTCATGCCCGGACAGACCATCGGCATCGTCGGCGAGTCCGGTTGCGGAAAGTCCACCACCGCCAACGTCATGTGCGGCCTGCAGGCCCCCACGAGTGGCAAGGTCTACTTTAAGGGCAAGGACGTTACCAAGCGTACCGCCGAGGACCGTCGCCACATGGGCCGCGTCATCTCGGTCGTGTTCCAGAACCCGGCCACGGCGCTCAACCCCCGCATGGTCGTTCGCGAGCAACTGCTCGACCCCATGCGCGTCCACAACCTGGGTACCGAGGCCGAGCAGGAGAAGCGCGTCAAGGAGCTCTTGGAGCTCACCGGTCTGCCCAGCTCCGCCGCCGAGGTTCTTCCCGGCCAGCTTTCGGGCGGCCAGCGCCAGCGCGTCGCAATTGCCCGTGCCCTGTCGCTGAACCCCGATGCCATCATCGCCGACGAGCCCACCTCGGCTCTGGACGTTTCGGTCCGCGCACAGATTCTGAACCTGTTGACCGACCTTAAGAAGGAGCTCGGCCTGGCCATGGTGTTCATCAGCCATGACATCCAGACGGTCCGCTATATCTCTGACGACATCATCGTTATGAATGGCGGCAAGATCGTCGAGCAGGGCGAGGCCAAGCAGGTCTTCCAGCACCCTCAGGACCCCTACACCAAGATGCTGCTCGGCGCTGCGCCGTCGCTGCTGCATCCCAAGCTCGGCGAGTAGCCTCGCTTTCCCTCCCGTGCGCCCGGTTCCCTTGCCGGGCGCACCTCCGTTGCGATTTCGAAAGGCTGGGTTCACGAGCCATGCCAAGTGCTCAGGAGCTACAACAGCAATTTGGTGAATATCGAGGCGCTATGCCCCGTCCATCGGATTTCGATCTCTTTTGGAAGGACCGCATGGCCGAGGCCGACGCTGTCGAGCTCGACTACGCGATTGAGGCGGCTTCGGTTGCGGATTCCGCGACCTGCCAGTTTTTCGACCTCTGGTATACCGGCATGTGCGGCGCCCGCCTGCATGCCAAGTATCTCAAGCCGGTTTCGGACGAGCCCGTGCCGCTGGTGCTACAGTTCCACGGCTATCCGGGTGCAAGCCGCAGCTGGTTTGAGCAGGCGTCGTTTGCGGGCATGGGCATGGCGCTCATTGCTCTCGATTGTCCTGGCCAAGGAGGCCCCTCCGAGGACATTGGTGGATTTGAGGGCACGACGGTCGCGGGCCATATCGTCGCCGGTATCGACGGCGACCCGGCCAACCTCTACTATGTCCGCCTACACCAGGATATCCGCATTCTGTGCCGTATCGTTCGCGAGCTCGAGGGCATCGATCTTACCCGCGTGTATGTGAACGGCGCATCGCAGGGCGGCGGTTTGGGTATTGCAACCTGCGCGCTTAACAGCGAGCTTATCAATCGCGCCGCCATCCTCTATCCCTTCCTGTCGGACTTCCGCCTGGTTTGGGATCTGGACGCCGACGATATTGCCTACGAGGGTCTGCGCTATTGGTCGCGCTGGTTTGACGAGGACTCGACTCGTATCGAGGAAGCCTATGCCAAGCTGGCGTACTTCGATTCCAAGAATTTTGCCCCCATGGTCAAGTGCCCCGTGCTGTTTGGCACGGGCACGGCCGATATCGTCTGTCCGCCGGCAACGCAGTTTGCGGTGTACAACAACCTGTCCTGCGACAAGCGTCATGAGTTCTTTGAGGGCTTTGGCCACGAGGAGATTCAGGACTTTGATGATTTGATCATTCCGTTTTTCTGTGAGGGAGGGGAGGCTCATGTCTAAGTGCGAGAGCAATATCGATGAGCTGATAGTCCCCGGGCTCGTGGGAATTCCTGGAACGGTTTCGTCAAGGCTCGCAGAATATCGGGACTGGCACGGTGATGTCCAAGCAGATGTTTCTGATTTAGAGACATGCGCTTCGAATCTTGAGATTCAAGGCCTGGCCATTACGGCGATTGACTTTGTTAACCCCTGCGCCCGTTACTCGGAGGTTTCCTTTGAGCTCGGTGACCATGCGGTCCACGCTCGTTTGATTGAGCCTGTTGGTCGTGCCCGAGTATCTGAGCGCGTGCCGCTGTGCTTGATGTTTCACGACATCGATCGGCCTGTGCGCGGCTGGCATCACATGACGAGATTTGCCGCCATGGGATATGCCGTGCTTGCACTGGATGACGATGTTGCTGGTGCGGACGACCTGCAGCGGGGAATTGCTTCGCCCGCTTTTGTCGAGCGCGTCCGTTGGGGCTGCGCGTTGGCGAAGGTTGCGCGCAATCTTGATGGCATGGACCCCGACCGCATCTTTGCATGGGGCGAGGGCCTTGGCGGCGGCGTCGCGCTGGCGGTTTCTGCTCTGGACGAGCGGGGCCTTGCCTGCACGGCGGTTGCCAATCCAATCCCCGGTGGCCTCGAGGCTCTGTCGTCTCGGATGCGCGGATCGGTGCTCATGGGCACATCGCTTATGGACGCCGTAAGCGATCCCAAGGGCCAGCTCGCCGTATTCAACGGTCTTGAGTGTGACCGAAGGCATATCATCTATGCCAAATACGCTCACGAGCGCATCAATGCGTTTGAAAACGAAGTCGTCGACTTCTTTAACCAAACGTTCTACCCGTGTTCTTTGGCCTAGACGGCCTGGACACTGCCAACAAGAGTGGGTGGCATAGGGCCGCCCGCCAGACAGCTAAGGAGATTCTTGTGGCAACTCAGAAATTCACCGGCGTTATCCCTCCCGTCGTTGTTCCCGATACCGAAGACCACCAGCTCGACGTTGCCTCCTTTGAGCGCAGCATCAACCGCATGATCGATGCCGGCGTCGATGGCCTGTTCTTCCTGGGCTCCTCGGGCGAGGTCGTCTTCTCCACCGACGAGCGCCGTCGCCAGATTGTCGCCGAGGCCGTGCGCATCGTCGACCACCGCGTTCCCGTTCTGGTTGGCATCATCGACACCGAGACCGAGCGCATGATCGAGCACGGCAAGGTCGCTCAGGAGCTGGGTGCCGATGCTCTTGTCGCCACCTGCCCGTTCTATGCCCTGCAGGGCATGACCGAGGTCGAGGAGCACTTCCGCATCCTGCACGAGGAGCTCGACCTGCCCATCTTTGCCTATGACATTCCCGTCTGCGTTCACACCAAACTCCCCTGGAAGCTCCTTGCCAAGCTCGGCGCCGAGGGCGTCCTGGCCGGCGTTAAGGATTCCTCGGGTGATGACATCTCGTTCCGCTACCTCGTTCAGGAGAACGAGAAGAACGGCCATCCGATGAGCATTCTCACCGGTCACGAGGTTGTTGTCGACGGCGCCTACCTCGGTGGCGCCGACGGTTCCGTCCCGGGTCTCGCCAACGTTGAGCCCGAGGGCTACGTGCGTCAGTGGAAGGCCGCTCAGGCTGGTGACTGGGCTACCGTCAAGGCCGAGCAGGATCGCCTTAATGAGATTTCGCACATCTGGGATGTCACCTCGGGCGTCCAGGGCTATGCCGGTGGCGTCGGCGCCTTCAAGACCGCTATGAACCTCATGGGCATCTTCGACAGCCCGACCATGCCGCGCCCGGTGAAGGCCATGACCGGCGAGAACGTCGAGGCGATTAAGAAGGTCCTCCAGGACAACGGTCTCCTTTAAAGCTTTCCCAGGCACCCGACCTCGCCGTTCAACCGTGCGGCCATGACCCATTAGGTCAATGGCCACACGGTTTCTCGGCGATCTCGGGCACCTGGAAAACCTTTACCGCGCTGTGACGGCTAGCCTGACGGCGCATTTCCTGTAGTTGTTTTTATCTCCTAAGGAGAACGACATGGAGAACAAGTACGTCTGCTCTGTCGATATCGGCGGAACTAAGATCGCGACCGCCATTATGGAGTATCCGGCTGACGGCAGCGTGCCCCATCCCGTTTTTGAGGCCGAGGTTCCTACTGAGGCCCAGGAGGGCGGCGAGGCCGTCTTCCAGCGTATCGAGGCGTCCATCAAGGCTGCTCTTGAGGCGAATCCCGATGTCGAGGTCCTCGGTGTCGGTATCGGTGCCGCAGGCGTCGTCGATCCCAAGACGGGCGCCATCGCGTATGCCAACGAGATTATGCCCGGCTGGTCCGGCGTTCAGTTGGGGCCGCGTCTGCGCGAGGACCTTGGTCTTCCCGTTGCCGTTGTGGGCGACGTGCAGGCTCATGCTCTGGGCGAGGCCCACTGGGGCGTCGGCAAGGGCAAGTTCTCCGTCTTGTGTCTTGGCATCGGTACGGGCATCGGTGGCGCATATGTCGAGAACGGCCGCGTGATGCAGGGCTTCCATGGTGCTGCCGGCCATATGGGCCACATCGAGTGCTCGGCTGCCGCCGGCATTCCCTGCGCCTGCGGGCGTTCCGGTCATCTTGAGTCGGTTGCTTCGGGCACTTCCATTGGTCGTATGTACGATGAGCGCTTTGGTCGCGTCGACCCCAGCCGTCCTTCGGTCGGTCGCGATGTGAACGACCTGTGCCGTGCGGGCGACGCAAAGGCGACCGAGGTCATCCATGACGCCGGCTTTGCGCTGGGTGCCAGCTTGGGCTCGCTCGCTAACATCTTGGATCCCGAGGTCATCGTGCTTTCGGGAGGTGTGATTCACCAGGGTCCCGATTGGCGCTCGCAGACGTGGAAGGACTCGGTGCACGAGGGCTATGCCAGCCAGGCGCTCGATCCTCTTCAGGACACGCCGATCCTCATCGGTTCTCTGGAGGGCGATGCTCCGCTCATCGGTGCTGCCGAACACCTTCTTGCGTCGTTGAAGTAAACATAACTACCAAGTGCGCCTTCTGAGGTGCCGCAGATTGACGTGAAAGAGGAGCGAAGCGTGCTTCGGTACGCGAGCGACGGTTTGAACGTCAAGGTGCGGTGTCTCAGAAGGCTGTTTTGAGAAAGGTTGAGTCGAACATGACCGTCGATCCTTTGATTCAATCCCTGAAGGGCAAGCTCGTCGTGAGCGTTCAGGCGTATATGGGCGAGCCGCTTCGCACGCCCGAGACCATGGCTCAAATGTCTCGCGCTTGCGAGCTCGGCGGCGCCGCCGCCATTCGCTGCCAGGGCCTTGCCGACATCGCCGCCATTAAGGGCCGCTGTGAGGTCCCCGTCATCGGCTTGTGGAAGGATGGGCACGAGGGCGTTTACATCACGCCGACGCTGCGCCACGCTCGCGCCTGCGTTGCCGCCGGTGCCGATATCGTGGCGATTGACGCCACCGATCGCCCGCGTCCCGATGGCAAGACCGTCGAGGACACCTTCCGTCCGCTGCACGAGGAGGGCGTGCTCCTGATGGCCGACTGTGCCACCATCGAGGATATTCGTCGTGCTGTCGACATGGGCTTCGACCTGGTGTCCACCACGCTTTCTCATGGTGTTGCCGCTATCGACTGCACCATGGCCGATGGCCCCGATCTGCCGCTTCTGCGTCAGGCGACCGAGGAATTCCCCGGTCTTCCCATCATCTGCGAGGGCCGCGTGCACACGCCCGAGGAGGCCCGCGCCGCGATTGATGCGGGCGCCTGGGCCGTTGTCGTCGGCACCGCCATCACGCACCCCACGAGTATTACAAGTTGGTTCAAGGCTGCGCTTGAGGCGTAAGACAGGCCTCGTATCCGCTTGGGGCGGTATACTCAATAAAGGCAATTGATCGCGCGGGATCCGCTGGCCGGGTCCCGCGCTTGTTTTAGGAGGCACACATGCAAAAGGGAGATGCCATGGATGCGGCGGAGCGCTCGGAGCGCATCCCCGATATCGTCATCATCACCGGAATGTCTGGATCGGGCCGAACGCAGGCCATGCATGTGTTCGAGGACATGGGCTACTTTTGCATCGACAACTTGCCTCCGCGTCTGATCGCCCAGCTTGCCGAACTCGTCGGCATCAATACGGGCGTGGGCAGGCATCTTGCCGTCACCTGCGACCTGCGCAGCCAGGGCTTGTTCGATGAGCTGCTCGATGCCGTTGCCGCACTCGAGGAGCGCGAGATGAGCTGCGACATCGTGTTCCTGGAGGCTTCTGACGAGGTGCTGATTCGTCGCTACAGCGAAAATCGCCGCCGTCATCCCATTGCCAAGCCGGGGGAGACTACGGCCGATGCCATTCAGCGCGAGCGCCTTCAGCTGCAGGGCGTGCGCGACCGAGCCGATATGATTATCGACA
>CABUWR010000033.1 GCA_902495265.1 uncultured Collinsella sp.
AGAGTACTGCGGGGTCAGCCCGTGGGAGGCCAGGGCGCCGCTGACCGGTGGACGGCACCGAGCCGTCATCGAGATTGAAGAAGGGGGAGGCCTCGCGGCCTCCCCCTTTTTTGCGTTAAGACTTCACAATATAGTTGCATTTCACCTGTAACCCGGTTGGGCTTATGGGTAATGAGCTTTTATTTAAAGACAATAAATCGAATCACAAGGGCAATTGCTATGACCACAATGATCAAAAGCAGAATTGTCAGTCGATGTTGCTTACGTCGTTTACTTGACGAAACGAAGATCGTTTTCCCTTGTTTTGGCGTCTCGAGATAACGAGCCGAATGCGTTAAGGTTTGCTTAGGTCGAGGACCTCTTTGCTGCCGAGTTACGGGCGTTTTCGTCGGGTCGTCATTGATCGCGCTGTTTTTTGATAACGGTGCATCTTTCAGATATACGGGATCGCTCGATGCGACGCCCATGTGCTTACGTCCCGTTTGGGCATCCTCGAGCGTTTGATATCGATTTCTCGTCACATACTCGGGCTCTGGATCATTAATGGGCTCTTGTGAGATGTGGGGGCGATGGAACCGTGGCGGCTGCGTGGAAGTATCTTCCCCCTGCGTCGGCATAAACATATTGTTCTGGTTTTGGTCGTCCATGATGCCCTTTAGCTCGTTGCCCACAACGTGTACGCGCTCATTGTAAGCCCCTTGTTATTTGTAGCTGTGGACATACTCGTTTTTTAAGCTCAGGTTCAAAGAACCTTAACCTTCCTAAAACCTGAGTCATATGCACTTAGATATGCTTATAGTACTGGACTCAAAAAACTTTATAGTCGATGTATATATGAGCACCGGGTGGGCATATATAAGAGCGTCAAAAGAAGTCCCAGTCACCTAGAAGATGACTCGGCAGTCCTATAAAGGAGTGGTAAACATGGCAAGCATGGTTCCTTATCGTTCGGTTTTTGGCGTTCGTCCCTCTGCAAGCTCGCTGTTCGATCTGTTTGATGATATGAGCGACCTAGCGAACAACTCGATTGCCTCTAAGGCGTTCCCCGTTGACGTTGAGGATAAGGGCGATGGCTATGAGGTCAAGGCTTATCTGACCGGCGTCGCCAAGGACGATATTGATGTCGAGCTTAACGAGGGCCGTCTGTCCATCAGCGTGAATGTCGAGGAAGACGAGGAGAACGAGGGCAAGAACTTCCTGCAGAAGGAGTTCAGCTCGTACAGCGCGACGCGTGGCGTGTATCTCAAGGACGCTTCGAGCGAGGGCCTCTCGGCTAAGTACGCTGACGGCATCCTGACCGTTACGGTTCCCAAGATCGTCGAGAAGAAGAACGTTACGAAGATCTCCATCGACTAACTTCGTTGGTGTTCTGCGCTATTAAAAGATAACAAAAGGGGCTGGGAAGCGATTCCCGGCCCCTTTTGCTGTCTAGGACAGTCTATTGAATGGTTGCTGGCCGATACTGGCTTGCGGGGCGTATCGAGAGTTTTCGCGATCCTTGGAGAAGGGTGGCGGAGCTGCCGACCTCGTCATCCAGGGTTGCGGCTAGAGCTTTGGCATAGCTTTTGACGGTAAGGCTCGGACGATTGTTATCTTGGCTGATATGCATAGCAATAAGCTGTTCGGTGCGATCGGTAACAAGTTCGCGTGCGGCTTCGGCGGCTTGCTCGTTGGAGAGGTGTCCCCTTGCAGACAGGATGCGCTCCTGAAGAAAGCGGGGATATTCTCCCTCGCGCAGCATGGTCACATCGTGGTTGCTTTCGAGCGCGAGGACTCGACAATCTTTAAGAGTGTTCATGGCTTGGCTCGATAGCTCTCCGGTGTCGGTGGCAAAGCCAATGGAATCATCGGGGGCGTCGAATCGATAGCCGACTGGATTGATGACATCGTGTGATGTTGAGTAGGTTTGCACCTGGATGCCGGCAATGGATAGGGTGTCACCGGGATCGAATTCCTCGACAGGCAGATGCGAAAGATTTTCTTTGCTCGAAAGTGTGCCCCTGCTGGCAAAGAGGGGGCCGTGCCAGTGCTTGCACCAGACATCGAGGCCCTTGATGTGATCGCTATGCTCATGAGTAATGAGAAGAGCCGAGACGTTGTCTGCCGAGAGCCCCAGTTCTGCCATGCGCTTTAATGTCTCGCGGCGAGAAAGACCGTCGTCAATCATGATGAGCCCCCGGGGGCCTTCGATGAGCGCGCAGTTGCCTTTTGAGCCGCTGCCAAGGATATGAAGGTGCAGACGAGACATAAGATTCCAAAGGATACAATGGGTGCGAACGAATAGAGGAGGAAGCAAATGCCAACGGTATCTCAGCATTATGGACACCATGCTGCGTCGTGGGCCGATGATAAAGCCCCGGCAACGCGGCAGACGGCTGCCCCCGTGGTGCTCATGGTATCAGGTGGTGCGGACTCGACGGCTTTGCTCCTTATGGCGTGCACATCAAAGTTGGATATTCTGGATGGGCGTGGTGTAGCCCCCATCGCGCGTGAGCGACTGCACGTGCTGCACGTGAACCATCATCTGCGCGGCGAGGCATCCGATGGCGACGAGGCCTTCGTGCGTGAGCTCTGCGCGCAATATGGTCTACCGCTGTGTGTTGAGCATGCCTATTTTGATGATGAATCGGGCAATATCGAGGCGGCTGCCCGCGAGGTGCGCTATGCCGCTGCACGGAGGTATGTCCGCGAGCTCTGCGCCCAGACGGGGGCACCGCGAACGGCGGCTCGTATCTGCACTGCGCACACGTCTTCTGATCGGGCGGAAACGTTTTTGATGAACGCGATTAAGGGTTCGGGGCCCGCTGGCCTATCGAGCATTCCTCGCCGGAGGAACATCGTGGTGCGTCCCTTGCTCGACCTGACTCATGATGAGCTCGTTGGCTATCTGCAGGTGCATGGTCAGCCGTGGCGAGAGGACGAGAGCAACGAGGACGTGTCGTACTTGCGTAACTACGTGCGCCATCGAGTGATGCCGGTGGTGGCGCAGCGCAACGCGAGCGTCTGCAAGACGATTGGCGCCGCCTGCGAGATCTTAGGCGATGAGGATGCCTTTCTTTCCCAGCTTTCCGCACAGGCGTTTCGAAGCTGCCTGCGTAAGGAGGCGGTGGGCGCACTGGTCCTCGACGCTCGCCGACTGGCCGCGGCCGAGGTGGTGATTGCTCGGCGCATGGTGCGACTGGCAATTAAGCGTATCGACCCCGACGCTCGCCCGGAGATGCGGCATGTGGAGCGCGTGCTCGCCTGTGTCGCCGAGGGCTCGGGTTCGGTCACGCTGCCGGCGGGAATCGATGCGCGCGTGGAGTTTGGCATGCTGTCATTCAAGGCCCCGGCG
Source organism: uncultured Collinsella sp. (assembly GCA_902495265.1). GTDB lineage: Bacteria > Actinomycetota > Coriobacteriia > Coriobacteriales > Coriobacteriaceae > Collinsella. The sequence goes on from CABUWR010000033.1 coordinate 3,335, forward strand.
GCGCGCGAGGGGTTAGTTGCCGATTGGGTCACCATTCCCGGTCGATTGCCGCTGGGGGCGGGCCGCATCCTGGTGGCAGAGCCGATGGCTGTGGAGCCGGGGTGTGATATTGTGCGCCGTGCCCGCGAACTTGCGGGTGCCGGAGGGGTGGTCGCTATGGTGGATGCCGCGACGCTGGGCTTTGCCGATCGCGATAGCGAACGGATGCTCGCCGGCTCGCGCGGGGAGATTCCCGCCGAGGCGCGTTTGGCGCGTCTGTGGGTAGACGGTCCCGTGCCGGGGGATGTGATGTGTCCGTTGGGCATGAGTGGGCGAAGTAAGAAGGTATCCGACCTACTCAACGAGGCTCGTATTCCTGTTTCTGAGCGCGCAGGCGTTCCCGTGGTGAGAACGGCTCCGGGAGGTGCCGTGGTATGGGTCGCAGGCGTTCGCACGGACGAGCGTTTTAAATGCACGGCCGCAACGCGCGTGGCGTATCTGCTTCGTGTGGTCGATGCGGAATAGCGTCCCACGCCAGCTATTCTGTGCGACGTTGACGGTATTCCCGCGCTGATGGCGTACGGGCTGGAAAATATACCCCGTGCGCTGCTAGAATGTGAAGTTCGCGTCCATACGGCGGTGTATGGGCGATAAGCACAAGAAAGGGTTGTCATGGCTTCTCAACATCCGGATATCGAGAAGGTTCTGTTTACGCAGGAGGATATCGACGGTATCGTCTCTCGCCTGGGCGAGCAGATTACTCGCGACTACGCGGGTAAGGATCTGGTGCTGATTGCGGTCCTGCGCGGCGCCGTGGTCTTTATGGGCGACCTGATGCGCAAGATCGAGCTGCCGACCAACATCGATTTCATGGCTGTTTCGAGCTATGGCGACGGTGTGAAGTCCTCGGGTATCGTGCGTATCATTAAGGACCTGGATATCGACATCCGCGGTCGCGACGTGCTGATCGTCGAGGACATTCTGGACTCGGGCCTGACGCTCAAGTATCTGATGAAGAACCTCGAGAGCCGCAAGCCCGCTTCTCTGGAGGTCGCCGCCTTCCTGTGGAAGGACGTTGAGGACCGTACCTCGGCCATCACGCCCAAGTATGTTGGAACCCATTGCCCCGATGCCTTTGTGGTGGGCTACGGCCTCGACTATGCCGAGCGCTATCGTAACCTTCCGTATCTGGGCATTTTGAAACCGGAGGTTTATTCGTAAGATGCCCGACGACCGTAACGATAACAATTCCCAGACTCCCCGGGAGCCTAAGATCCCGGGGATGCCCGGAGGCAAGAAGCCCACGCGTACGGGCTGGCTGTATTTTATTTTGGCTTGCGCGCTTCTGGGCTACGCCTTCTTTAACATGGGCTCCGGCTTTGCCAATTCCAGCAATACCGTAAAGCTCGCGACGAGCGAGATGGTCAACGCCATCAAGCAGGATCGCGTCGAAGATCTGACCTATACGGTTCAAGACGGAAGCGTGACGGGTCATTACTGGAAGACGAAGAAGGACAAGGGCGATACGAGCGAGCTCAAGAGCTTCTCCTCGACCTATGTCGGCTCCGATTCGCTTGCCGAGCTTATGGCGGAGCACCCCGATACCAAGTACATCGTCAACACCAATGACCCCGATTTTTGGGGTGACCTGGCGATGAGCGTGCTTCCGACGATCGCCCTGATCGCTATCATGTTCTACTTTATGCGCCAGATGATGGGCGCCAACAACAGGAACATGCAGTTTGGCAAGACCAACGCCAAGACCAACGAGGCCACGCGCCCCAAGGTCAAGTTTGAAGACGTTGCCGGCGTGGACGAGGCGGTCGAGGAGCTCGAGGAGATCCGCGACTTTTTGAGCGATCCCGATCGCTATCGCAAGCTGGGCGCCAAGATCCCGCGCGGCGTGTTGCTGGTGGGCCCTCCGGGCACCGGTAAAACGCTGCTGGCCAAGGCCGTTGCCGGCGAGGCGGGCGTGCCGTTCTTTAGCATCTCGGGTTCTGACTTTGTCGAGATGTTCGTGGGTGTCGGCGCCAGCCGTGTGCGTGACCTCTTTAAGGAGGCCAAGTCCCAGGCCCCGTCGATCATCTTCATCGATGAGATCGATGCCGTGGGACGTCAGCGCGGAGCTGGCTTGGGCGGCGGTCACGATGAGCGCGAGCAGACGCTCAACCAGCTGCTGGTCGAGATGGACGGTTTTGAGGAGAGCGAGTCGGTCATCCTGATCGCCGCCACCAACCGCCCCGACATTCTGGATCCGGCATTGCTGCGTCCCGGTCGTTTTGACCGTCAGGTTACGGTCGACCGTCCGGATGTGAAGGGCCGCGAGCAGATCTTGCGCGTGCATGCCGAGAACAAGCCGATGGACGAGGACGTGAAGTTTGAGAAACTCGCCCAGATGACCGTTGGCTTTACCGGCGCCGATCTGGCAAATCTGCTCAACGAGTCTGCGCTGTTGGCTGCCCGCCGCCATCGTTCCGTGATCTCGATGGACGAGGTCGAGGAATCGATGGAGCGCGTGATTGCTGGTCCGCAGCGCAAGGGTCGCGTGATGACCGAGGCCGAGCGCACCACGATTGCCTACCACGAGAGCGGTCACGCCCTGGTGGGTCACATCCTGGAGCACTCCGATCCGGTTCACAAGATCTCGATCGTCAGCCGCGGCCAGGCGCTGGGCTACACGCTGCAGCTCCCGCAGGAGGACCACTTCCTCAAGACCAAGAACGAGATGCTCGACGAGCTTGCCGTGTTCTTGGGCGGTCGCGTGGCCGAGGAGCTCATGTGCGACGACATCACGTCGGGCGCGAGCAACGATCTGGAGCGCGCGACCAAGATGGCGCGCGAGATGGTCACGCGCCTGGGCATGAGCGAGGAGCTTGGAACGCAGGTGTTTGGTGAGGCGCAGCATCAGGTATTCCTGGGCCGCGACTATGCCGACCATCAGGATTACTCCGAGGAGACGGCGCGTCGCATCGATATCGAGGTCCAGCGCATTATGCGTGAGGCCCATCGTCGTGCGGTCGAGATCCTGGATGCCCGTCGCGATCAGCTCGACCTGATGGCCAAGGTACTACTTGAGCGCGAGACCGTCGAGGGTGACGCCGTGAACGCCCTGCTCGACAACGAGTGGGATGTCTACCTTGAGCGCGAGGGCGATATCCTGGCGGCCAAGGAGGAGCGCAACGCCAAGGCGGCCGGCATGCCGACCAAGAAGCGTGCGCCTCGCATGAGCGAGGAGGAGCTGGCGGCTGATGCCGCGGCATTTGCGCAGGCGGCTATGCAGGAGGATGCCGAAGCCACATCCGAGACTGCCGATGATGACTGTGCCGTCAATGCCGGTGCCGACACCGACGACGACAAATAGTCTTTGTGGTGAAAGCCTCCGCGGGGAAACCTGCGGAGGCTTTTCTTTTGAGCGATATGGGGCCATCTGTTGATTGGGGACAGACTTAAATGAGCGTTTTCACGCATTTAAGTCTGTCCCCAATCAACATTGCTGCGGCGCTTTGCCCGACTAAAGCGTACAATAGCGCCTATGCGAAAGGGGAACAGATGATCAACGAAACTATGTATGCTCGCGGTGCGGAAAGCTCCATCATCCGCGAGATTTTTAGCTATGGCCTTGAGCGCAAGGCGCAAATCGGCGCGGAAAACGTGTTCGATTTCTCGCTGGGCAACCCGAGCGTTCCGGCACCCGCTGCCGTCGCGGAGTCCATCAAAAAGGCGCTTGAACTGCCCAGTGACCAGCTGCACGGCTACACTCCCGCACCGGGCCTACCGCAGTGCCGTACCGCCGTTGCTGAGTCGCTCAACCGTCGCTTCGGTACGAGCTATGAGGGCAAGGATGTCTTTATGACGGTGGGCGCCGCGGCTTCGCTCACCTGTACGCTCAATGCCGTTACGAATCCGGGCGACGAGGTTATTGTTATCGCCCCGTACTTCCCGGAGTATCGCGTGTGGATTGAGAAGGCCGGTTGTACGTGTGTCGAGGCGCTCGCCGATGAAGATACGTTCCAGTTGAGCGTGGACAACGTGCTCAAGGCGATTACTGATAAGACGACTGCCGTCATCATCGACTCGCCCAACAATCCGACCGGTGCCGTATATACGCGCGACACGCTGACGCGACTGGCCAATGTTCTGCGCGAGGCCAACGCTCAGCGCGATCCTGAGAACCCGATCACGCTTATCTCTGACGAGCCGTATCGCGAGATTGTCTATGGCGCCGAGGTGCCTTGGGTGCCTTCGATCTACGAGCACACCATCGTGTGCTACTCGTATTCCAAGTCGCTTTCGCTGCCGGGCGAGCGCGTGGGGTGGATCCTGGTTCCCAATACGAATCCTCAGGCAGCTCGTCTAATGCCCGCCGTTGCCGGTGCCGCCCGTACGCTGGGCTTCGTGTGCGCGCCGGCGCTCTTCCAGCGCGTAATTATCGACTGCATCGATGAGCCGAGTGACGTTGAGGCCTATGCGCGCAACCGCACCGCGCTTACCGACGCACTAGCGGAGTACGGCTACACCTATGTTGAGCCGGATGGCGCGTTCTATCTATGGGTGAAAGCGCTGGAGCCCGATGCGAATGCGTTCTGCGAGCGCGCGAAGAAGTACGAACTGCTCGCAGTGCCCTCGGACAGCTTTGGCATGCCGGGCTGGTTCCGCTTGGGCTACTGCGTGAGCTACGAGACTATCGTCAACTCACTGCCCGCCTGGAAGCAGCTGGCCGACGAGTATCGTCAAAAGTAAAGCGCTCTGCTTACAATGTTTTACGTGAAACGGGGTTTGGTTTTAAGCCGGACCCCGTTGTCATGGACGTTGTGTCGTTGGGATGGAGCGGTTTTACGACCATCGAATGCTATGCGTACAATGAATATACGCGACGGCCATACTGGACAAGGAGACCTGATGCCCTACCTGCTTTCTTGTGATATCCATACTCATACGATGTTCTCTGCGCATGCATATTCAACCATCGAGGAGAACATATATTGGGCGGCAGAGCGCGGCCTTCAGGTGCTCGGCTCCGCCGATCATTTAAGCTCGATGGTTACGCCTTGCCCCAATGACCTGCGCAGTTTCCAGTTCTTTATCAACCAGGATATCTGGCCGCGCATTTGGAGCGGCGTGCTGGTGCTTCGCGGCGCCGAGGCCGATATCGTTTCGCTGGACGGAAGCTTGTTTGGCGAGGACATTCCCGTTTCGCTCGATATTGCCGGCGATTCGTACAGCCGTCAGCATTCGCTGTTCGATTTGGTGACGCGCAATTTGGATTATTTGGTGGCAAGCGTGCATAATCCGCAGTTTGCCGAGGGCGCGACGCTGGCTCAAACGACCCAGATGTATATCAATGCCCTTGAACACCCCAAGGTGTTCATGCTTGGGCATACGGGTCGTTCAGGTGTGCCGTTCGATATCGACGAGGTGCTGCTGGCGGCCAAGGCCAAGCACAAGATCATCGAAATCAACAACCATAGTCTTGAGCACGGAGCCGACACTGAGCATTGGGCCGTATGCCGCAAGATCGCCGAGCGCTGCGCCGAGCTGGGTGTGGGCATTGGCGTTTCGACCGATGCGCACATTGGCATGGCAATTGGCAAGCTTGACCATGCCCGCAAGTTGCTCGACGAGATTCACTTCCCGCTGGATTTGATTGTGACGCGTGACCGCGAGACGCTGCTGCGCGAGATGGCGGCAGCCGGTGTGTGCGACCTGCGCAAGGGGATGTAACGAGACTCATATGTCCAACGAAAGGGGGCGGTCCTGACGGGCCGCCCCCCTTTCTTGTCCTAAAAATCTGCCGGGGTTGGTTAGTGGCGCTCGAGGACCGCGACGGTCTCGGTGTGGTCGGTATGAGGGAACATGTCGACGGGCGTGATCTTGAGCAGGCGATAGCCACCGTCGAGGAGCTGGTGTAGGTCACGCTTTTGGGTGACGGGATTGCAGCTGATATAGGTGATGCGGCGCGGCTTAAGTGCGCAGGCGGCCTCGAGGAACTCGGGGGTGGAACCGGCGCGCGGCGGGTCGATGGAAAGGACGTCGACGCGCTCGTTGTTGTCGGCGGCATCGAGAATATAGTTGGTCGCATCGTCGGCCATAAACCAAGCGCTGCGGGTGAGGCCGTTGAGCTCGGCGTTGCGACGTGCGTCGGCAATGCCTGCCGGGTTGCGCTCCACGCCAAGCAGCATAATGCCGATGCCCTTGTCCTGGGCGGCTTTGGCTGCGCACAGGCCGATAGTTCCGCTACCGCAATAGGCATCCATGAGTACGTCACCCTGCTGCAGATCCATACCGTCAATGGCGAGCTGATAGAGCAGTTCGGTTTGCTGCGGGTTG
>CABUWR010000034.1 GCA_902495265.1 uncultured Collinsella sp.
AGAAGTTGCGCCACACCTGAAGGAAGACGGAGACGGGAAGGGCGAGTGCGACGGCAGTTGCCGTGCCCGTACCCGTAATGACGGCAAACGCGCAGCCAAGCACGCCGGAAGCATAGACCTCGGGAGGAACCGCCGCGCCGACCATGATGGCGCCCATGAACATGGACTCCAAAGCAGCGCCGACGATAACGCCCTGCTGGACATCGCCAAGGATCAAGCCGACAAACAGGCTCGTAAACAGCGGACGACCAAGCATCGTAATGCCAAATAATTGCTCGTCCATGGACGCAATAAATGCGACCAGTGCAACTAGAAGATACTGGACAACCATTTCGATCAACCCCAGAAACAGGTCTGCAGGCGAGGCATTCTGCGCAGCTCGCCTGCAGACAACCGCAGCAATTTGAGAGGATTAGTAGTTCATCTGGTGATAGTAACGACGCGTGGTGAGCGGGTGGTTACGGACGTGCTCGAGATGGCAGCTCAGGCGCTCGGTGATGGTGTAGGTGACCATCGGGGAGACGATCTTGCGGAACTCGGGGTCGCTGAACGGCAGCTCGACCTCGGCGGTGTCGAACTTGTTCACGCGGACATGGACGCCCTTCTCGTCGGCGAGCATGTGAGTGAAGTTGTCCACGCGGTCCATGAGCTTGCGGGTGTCGTCCTCGCCGTAGAGCATGATGAGGCTCGTGCCCTCCTCGCACAGTTCGATGGTGCCGTGGAAGAACTCGGCGGCGTGGATAGACTTGGTCTTGATCCACTGCATCTCCTCGAGAATGCACATAGCGTAGTCGTAGGCCTCACCCCAGAGCATGCCGGAGCCAATCACCATGTGGTAATCGGTGTCCTTGAAGTCCTCAGCCATGGCGGCGCAGCGCTCGTCCTGAGCGTCCTTGGCCTTGATGAGGTACGGAGCGATGTTGCCGAACTCCTCCATGAAGGTGTCGTACTTGGGGAAGGCGCCGGCGTTCTTGAGGAAGCGGGCGACCAGCGTGATCTGGTAGGTGTAGATGGCCTCGCACAGGACGTCGTCCTCGGCGAAGCTGAAGAACTTGTAATCGGCGTACTCGGTGGCCGGGGTGTTGTCGTTGGAGACATACATCAGCGTGCGGGCGCCCTGCTCCTGGCAGAACTTGGCGGCCTCGATGATCTCGGGGGTGGTGCCGGTACGGGTGGAGAAGACGCAGACCGAGTCCTTGTTGAAGGTCTTGGGCGGGCATACGAGGAACTCAGCGGCAATCTCGCAGTGGACGTCGACGTCGGCCGTGGTGGTCTCGACCCAATACTTCATCGGGAGCGTGTGGGCCCAGGTGCCACCGCAGCCGATGAAGAAGATGTTGGAATAACCCTGCTCGCAGACCTTGTCCACGGCAGCCTCAATCTGAGGACGGAGAGCGAGGGCATCGCTCACAACCTTCTCGTAACGAGGCTCATCGAAATTGAACATCCCTTACTCCTAACTCACTTGGATGAACCCTTCATTCATCCCATGACGTTATAATACTTTATATAACTAACTATGCAAGAGCTATTTCAGTTTTTTTGATTTTTCTTTAATAAAAAGCCCGCCGATCAAATGATCGACGGGCTTAAGAAAGGAGGACCTAGTTAATAAATGCTAGACAATGGCATGTTTCCAGTTAGAAAACGTCCTTGGCAAATACCTTTGAGTCATTGGGGACCTGACGGATTTCGATAACCACGCCATCGTTGACAAGCTCTTGGATATGCTCGGCATCGGTTTCGGTCGCAAAGATCGCGGGGGTCGGATGAAGCGTGGTCTCGGGAGACTTTCGAGTTCCGCCCAGATTGATCTCCTTGATGTCTTTGCAACCCTTAGCGAGACGATAGGCATCCTCGATCGTCTCGACAATGATAAACAGCGAATACTTGTCGGTAACGCCGCTGTTGAGCGCCTCGATGGCCGCGTTTACGTCTTTTATGACGAGCTTCACGCCGTTGGGACGAGCTAGCCTCAAAGCGGCTTTTCTCATGTCGTCTTTTGCCACGGCATCGCTGGCACACAGGATGCAATCGACATCCAGCGCATGCGTCCAAGACATGGCGACCTGGCCGTGAATCAATCGGTAATCGACCCTCGTAAGCTTAATCATCAAAATCATCTCCGCACGTAATAAAGGTAATGACAGGGTTGAATTATTCGTTGAAGCTCGAGCTAGAACTCTTCTTCTTCGACATCGGCGAGCATGTCCGCCGCCTCGCAAAGCTGAATAAATGAACGCGACCCCTCGACCGCGGCTTTGGCCTTGTCCGCATCCAGGGAGTCCAGCTGTGTAACCATTTCCACCAGCAGCGGCAAGTTCATTCCAGTGATCAGCGTAAACGATCCGGCAGTCTGCCTCTGAATGAATTCGTTGTTTACAGAGCCGCCAAAGATGTCAGTCACGACAAACCAAGAGTCGGCAGGGTCCCTCGTCTCCATCCATGCATCGATAAGCGCTGCGACATCCCTCGTGTCGTCATCGATATAGGCGCACAGGCACTCGATTCGGTCGTTAGTGCCCATCAGAATCTCCAGAGAGCTTTTCATGCCTTGGGCGAGATAACCATGACTCGCTAGCAATATCTTATTCATAGTTCTCCAATACCAATAGGACGTACTATATTGTCATAACAAAGTATATTAGCAATCTGCCCTACGTGGTGTGTCTATTTTCCAAATCCGCGAACGGTAACAATTGGTCGGTAAATAGACTAATCTATCTCTAATTTACAAATAGAACTTCAGTCGCTCGGTGCAGTACACCTGACGGGAGATGAAAAGCGGCTCGCCGCTTGGAGCATAACGTCTATCGACAAACAGAAGCAGCGGAGAGTCCAGCTCCACGTTAAGGTATGCCGCCTCGAGCTCGCTCGCATAGCAGACCTCGAGCGTACGCGTATTGGGACCCATCTTGATCCCCTGGCGATCGAGTACCGCCATCAGCGAATCCTCGGGGGACTCATGCTCCAAAAAAGAAAGCGCAGCGGAATAGCTATTGGTTTCCAGCATCGTGGGCTTGTCATCCACAAGGCGCAGACGACGACTACGCAATACCTTTTGGGTATCGTCTACGCCCAGGAACTTCGCGTCTCGCAGGCTTGGGAAGTCCCAACCCATTGCGAGAACCCTGGTAGACGCCTGTTTTCCCGCAAGCTGGCACGAATGGGTAAAGCTCTCACGGTCGTCCGCGGCATACATCTGTGTGTCCGACGAAACGAACGTGCCCTTGCCGCGGGCCCTCTCAACAAGCCCAGCATCTTCCATTTCTTTAATTGCGGAGCGAACCGTTATTCGGCTCACGCCAAATTGCTCGATGAGCTCCGCCTCGGTCGGAAGCTTATCTCCCGGGCGGTACGTGCCGTTGGCGATCGAATCAGAGAGCGCACGGACAATCTGTTTGTACAGGGGGATAACGCTATTTGCTTCAACCATATCAACCATACCTTTGCAAGGAATCAGCAGCTTATAGATAGATGACTTATATTGTATTAGAACTTTTTAGGAGTCCATATATTTCCTAAATGATTCGGTAAACGGGGTGTTATTTCACTTTAGCGGGGTGCAGCGGCTACCCGCGGCATTCGTTATCAACCTAGCTAGGCTAGTCCACCCACATCGTCTTCAGTTCGCCGCAGAGCCGTGGCCCCATATGGGTATACTCTCGAGGATTCGACTCGATTCGCCCCCGCTGGGGCGTCAAAGGAGACTGCATATGCCCACCACCTCAACCGACCCGCGCGCCGCTGCTGCCGCGCTGCTGGTGCCCGGTACCACCTGCCACGGCTTTGCCGTCGAGCGCTGCGAGACCGTGCCCGAGCTCGACTCGGACGCCTACGTGCTGCGCCACACCGCATCGGGCGCTCGCCTGCTGTACCTGGCGTGCGACGACGAAAACAAGGCCTTTGCCATTGGCTTTAAGACGCCGCCGGCCGATTCCACCGGCGTGTTCCATATTCTTGAGCACTCGGTGCTGTGCGGATCGGCTAAGTTCCCCGTCAAGGAGCCGTTTGTCGACCTGATCAAGAGCTCCATGCAGACGTTCCTCAACGCCATGACCTACCCCGACAAGACCATCTACCCCGTTGCCACCACCAACGAGCAGGATCTGTACAACCTGATGGACGTGTACCTGGACGCGGTGTTCAACCCGGCCATCTATACCAAGCCCACCATTTTTGAGCAGGAAGGCTGGCACTACGAGCTGGACCTGCCGGAGGGCGCCGAGGGCGAGGGCGGCGTCAGCGCCGCCAACCTGCGCGAGGGCACGCTGCGCTATAACGGCGTGGTATTCAACGAGATGAAGGGTGCGCTGTCCGACCCCATGAGCGTGCTGGACGACGCCGTCAACGCCGCGCTCTATCCCGACACCGCCTATGCGTACGAGAGCGGCGGCGACCCGCGCGCGATTCCCGCGCTCACCTACGAGCAGTTCCTGGACACGCACGCGCGCCACTACAATCCTTCCAACTCCTACATCACGCTCTACGGCGACCTGGACGTGGACCGCGCGCTGGCCTTTTTGGACGAGCGCTATCTGTCGCAGTCGAGCGCCGCGAGCCGCCGCATGGACGCAGCCGTTGCCGCCGGCGAGGACCCGTCCACGCTGGCGCCCAATCCGCTGGACGTGCAGGCGCCTGTGACCTGCGAGTATAAGCGCGTCGAGATGGCCACCACGCCCGAGAACGCCCTGGTGGGCCTGGGTCTTGTGCTGGGCAGCGCGCTCGACCGCAAGCGCACGATCGCGGCGGATATCCTGTTCGAGGCGCTGCTGGGCTCCAACGAAGCACCGGTTAAGAAGGCCATTCTGGCCGCCGGCCTGGGCGGCAACGTGGTGAGCTACACCGCGGCCGAGAGCCTGCAGCCCTACGAGCTCATCATGCTGCAAAACGCGCAGCCCGGCGTAGCGCGCGAGCTGCGCCGCGTGTTCCAGAACGCCTGCCGCGACCTGTGTGAGCACGGCGTTCCGCGCGAGCGCCTGGAAGCCATCATCAGCAGCAACGAGTACGACCTGCGCCAGCGCGACTACGGTATCGCCGACGGCGTGGCCATTGCGTGCGACGCGCTGAGCACTTGGCTCTACGATGACGACGCCGCGACGCTGGCACTCAAGTACGGCCCGGTGTACGAGGAGCTGCGTGGCGAGCTGGACGGCAGCTACTTTGAGGACCTGCTGCGCGAGCTCGTCCTGGAAAACGACCACATGGCGCTCGTCGAGCTGGTGCCGGTGGACGCCGCCGAGGGCGCGGAGGGCGCCGAAGCTGCCGAGCTGGCTGCCAAGCGCGATGCCATGACCGATGCCGAGCTGGCGGACGTGGTCGAGCGCACGGCCGTGCTGCGTGCCGCGCAGGAGGCCGAGGACACGTCCGAGGACAAGGCCACGCTACCGCGTCTGCGTGTATCCGACATTGGCGAGGCGCGCCCCGAGCCGCCGCTCGTTGTGGACACGACCGCGCCCATCCCCTGTCTGCGTCACGGCATCTCCACCAACCGCCTGGCCTACGCCATGCAGTACTTCGACCTGAGCTGCGTCGCGTTTGAGGACCTGCCTTATGTGACGCTGCTCTGCCGCCTGCTCAAACAGCTGCCCACGCGCGAGCATTCGGCCGAGGAACTCGACAACCTGCTCGCCGGCAAGCTGGGCTTCTTGAGCTTTACGACCGAGGTCATGACGCAGCCCGACGTGGACGGCGTGCGCCCTTATCTGTTGGTGAGCGCCGGCGCCCTATCCGAGAAGATCGATGCGCTGGCGAGCCTGCCGCGCGAGGTGTGGTCGAGCACGCTATTGCTCGACGCCGACGCCGACCGCGTGCGCGACGTGCTCACGCAGATTCGCATTGGGCTTGAGCAGGGCTTTATCAACAACGGTCACTCGGCGGCGCTCGGTCGCGCGATGAGCTACAGCTCGCCTTCGGCTGTGGTGCGCGAGCAGCTTTCGGGCGTGGACTTCTACCTGTTCTTGCGCGACCTGCTCGACCACTTTGACGAGCGCCTGGGCGGTCTGCGTGCCAAGCTTGCCGAGCTGGCAGACCGCATCTTTGTGGCCGATGGCTGCATGGCGAGCTTCACCGGCAGCGATGAGGACTTTGACGCGTACTGGGATGCCGCGGGCGACCTGGGGCTGGACGCTGGCGACAGCACCGATGCCGGCCGCGACGCGCTCGTGGTGCCGGCGCCGTGCGACCGCCACGAGGCCTTTGTCATCCCCAGCGACATCTGCTTTGCGGCAAGCGCGTGCGATCCGCGTCGCCTGGGCATTGACGTGACGGGCGCCTGGGCGGTTGCCGCCAACGCGCTCTCCTACGACTACCTGTGGAACGAGATCCGCGTTAAGGGCGGTGCGTACGGCTGCGGATTCCGCGCGGCCGGCGAGCGTCAGGCGGCGTTCTACACCTACCGCGACCCGGCAATCGACCCCTCGATTGAGCGCGTGGCGCGCGCAGGCGAATGGCTCGGCAGCTTTGAACCCGACGAGTCCGCCTTTGAGGGCTTTATCGTGAGCTGCGTGAGCGGCGTGGACGCGCCGGTGAAGCCGTACGCGCTCACCAAGCGCCGCAACACGACCTACCTGGCCGGGCTCGATCCGCATGCGCGCGAGGAGCGCCGCGCCCAGATGCTCGCCGCCACGCCCGGTGAGCTTCGCTCGCTCGGCGCCGACGTGACGCGCATCGCAGCCGAGTCGCCAACCTGTGTCTTTGGCGGTCGAGACGTCATCGCCAAGAGCAACGCCGGCTTTAACGTCGTTGACCTGATGGGCTAACGCACAGCAAAGGTAGATTTTTGGGACATGCCTGAAAATCTACCTTTTCTTTTGCCGCGGACCGGTCAGGCGGTCTGGCTTCGGCCCGCCCCGTCCCGCCGGTTTGTCTCGATCCGTAACACTAGGACGGCAATATTGGCTCCAGATGTTACAAATCGAGACGTTTCCGGATGACGCCGGCCCTTTGTCTCAATCTGTAACATCTAGGTCCGATTTTGCCGAGTTACTGTTACAGATCGAGACAAACCGCCGCGAACACCCGCTCTTCGTCAAAACCCACGAAGGTGTCCACGAACTGCCCCCTTTGCAATGGTTTGTGTGGTGGTTTGGGTGTTTGCCCAGATAAAACCTGCCAAAATAAACCTGTCCCTTTTTGGCAGGTTTGCTAGAGGAGGTTGGGATGGACAAGGTTGAGCTGCGACGGGCGGTGATTGCTCGGCGCGATGTTCTTGATTTGGATATGCGTGCTGCGAAGTCTGCCGTTATCTGTGCGCGGCTTGTTGAGCTGTTGGATCGCTCGGATCCCGCGGCGCCGCGCATCGTTGCCGTCTATGCCGCGATGGGTTCCGAAGTCGATCCTGCCGCGTTTGCCGCAGCGGCCGCCAAACGCGGCTGGCGCGTGGCCTATCCGTGCATGTTCTCGGCAACAGACGCCGCAGCTTGTGGCCAACGCATGTGCATGCGGGCAGTTGCCGCCGACGATGCGTCCTCGGCTCCGTTTATCGCCCACCCCACGCGAACCTTCGCGGCCATGGACATCGACAGCGACCGCTTCCCTATCGTGCCTGCCGAGGTCCTCGACATGATCGTCGTGCCGCTCGTAGCCTTCGACCGGGCCGGCGCACGCCTGGGCTATGGCGGCGGCTGCTATGACCGCTACCTGTCCACGCTCTCGCCCGCATGTCAAATCATCGGCATTGCCTTTGACGAGCAGCGTGTCGACCACGTCTCCACCGACGCCCACGACCTGCCGCTACCCCACATCATCAGCGCCTGATCGTCGCTGCATCGCACCCGCACGATGAGCGTGGAAAATCTCCCACTTTGAGCCCCCTTTCGAGCAAAAAGCGGGAGATTATCCACGCTCATTCAACAAGCGTCCGAAAATCCACGCTCGTGTGGCCGATTTTCCACGCTCGTGTAGCCAAACGCCCTGCAACCGCCTCAGCACACGCGCGGTACGCCGGCAACTTTGAGCTTGCGATCGAGCTTTGCCGGATCCCTTAGATCATCCCAGCACAAGCGCACGATCTTGCAGTTATCAAGCAGCGAAAGCCTCGACTCGCGCTGGCGCTCATCAAATTGCGCCTTTGCGAGCTTGCCCTCCTCCGCCGCCTTCTCGCTTTTAACAAATCCGTCGAACTCCCCGATAATCAGCCGGTCGCCCACACGCCACAGGTAGTCAACGCGATACGGCCGTCCCGACTCAACTGGGTCGAACAGCTCAACTTGCAGCTCCGGCGTCTGCCAGCCGCGCTCGATCATCAGCGCGCGTGCCTTGGACTCGCCACCGCTTTCCGAAAGGCCATCGGCACACCGCGCAACACTTCGCGCCGTCACAACACCGCGACGATTTAGGCCAAGCTTGTCGACTGCCTCAACGAGATGCTCCCTCGACAACAGCTGCTCATGAAGCGCCGAGTCCGCAATGATCAGCCCCTCGACAAACGATGCATCGACCAGGCAATCCGTAATCGTTTGATCGATATCGGTCACGGCAATATCCATCTGGATTGCACGTGTTTGACGAGCATAACGATGACGAATCACCTGAGAGCCGGGCGTCGTCGATTGCGCCGGCGCCGCGGCGATATGAATGTGCGTCAAATTGGCATGCGAAACCGAAAGGCCATAGATAACAGCCGCCGTATAGGAGCAAAATGTCCAGTCGGGGTGCTTTTGCGCAAGTGCCCGCACCCGATGCAGATAACGCTGCCGAAACTTGAGCTCGGGCCAATATTCCGGACGCGCATACAGCCCCGGCATGACTACTTCGAGACTTCCCGCCGCCACCCGACGCTCAATCTGCTTTGCCTCCGCCGCCGTGCGCGCGTACACGCAACTCATCTGCTGTTCGCATGCTTTAATGTGACTTGCAAGTCTTTGATTCGCCGTCATGTTTCCCATGTCGCCTCCCAACTCTTGGAACGGCGCAAACGTACCAGACGGTTTCATGCGAAGTCTAACCAAATGCTGTCCTGGCGCTGACCAAATGCTTGACGGTTTTGAACGTTTTAGGCTGATGGCTTATATCTGCAGGTAGAAGCCTTACCGAGAGATCCCTGTCTCCACATTTAGATGCCTGTGTCCATCGGATTATCAGAAAGAAAAACCCGTCGAGATACGAGACTACGCCGAATGCGACTTGACCTCTTCACGCACCGTCTCTTAGCCGAGCCATCGGCATCTACATGCCTAAAAAATGAGCGTGGATAATCTCCCACTTTGAGCCCGTTCCTCGGCCAAAAATGGGAGATTATCCACGCTCGATTTGTAAACGTCCGAAAATCCACGCTCGTGTGTCCGATAATCCACGCTCGTCACGCCGCCGGCACAGCAACAGCCGCGGCAGCGACCTAGTGCTCCTCGCCGGCGCGGGCCAGGTCGTAGGGCGTGGTCTGGTAGACGTAGTAGTTGAGCCAGTTGGTGTAGAACAGCTGAGCCTGGCTGCGCCAGACGTTGCGCGGCTCGGCGGTGGGGTCGTCGTTCGGGAAGTAATGCGCCGGCACCTGAGGGTTGAGCCCGCGCTTCACGTCGCGCTCGTACTCCAGGCGCAACGTGTCGGTACCGTACTCGGGGTGGACAAAGAC